>JANTHA010000264.1 GCA_024762625.1 Thiotrichaceae bacterium | reverse complement strand
GAAGTATACTGTAGTTTAATAAGGAGTACATTAATCGCGTCATGCTGCAGCATCCTAATTTCGTTTTTTGACTTTGCTAGTTTTTACCATGAGAGGAATGAAGCTACTCGAAGGAGAAAACAGTTTTTCTTCAAGTTCTTCATAGTTAAGCCGCGCTTCTCAGGGCGCTGAAACATTTAAAAAGCGGCTGGGATGAATATCCATGACATTATCCTTCCAGCCTTTGATTCTGGGGTTTACAAGATGTTGTGTGGTGTAGTAATAGACCGGAATCAGCGGCATATCATCCAGCAAAATTTGCTCCGCCTGTTGCATCATTTCGGTGCGTTTTTTGGGATCGGTTTCGCGCCCTGCTTGTTGCATCAGCTTGTCATAGTTGGCGTTCTGCCAGGCGGACGGGTTCATGGTTCCCACATCGGAGCGGAACAGATCAAGGAAATTGGAGGCGTCGTTGTAATCGCCGATCCAGCCTGCGCGAATTAATTGAAACTGGCGCTGACTGCGCGAATTAATGTACACCTTCCACTCCTCGTTGCGCAAATTCACCTTGACGCCTAATACCTGCTTCCACATCGCCGTGAGCGCAATCGCAATCTTTTTATGGTTGTCGCTGGTGTTGTAGAGCAGTTCGACCTGTAGCGGTTTGCTCCTTGAATACCCGGCTTCTTCGTATAGTTTGCGCGCAATCGCTTCACGTTCCTTTTTGGGTAGCGACAGCTCAGGGATGGTTTGCGATTGATAGCCGTCCATGCCAGGCGGAACCCAACCCAGCCCCGGCAATTCACCGCCTCTGGTGACTTTTTCAGTGAGTATTTTACGATCAATCGCAAAACTCAAGGCTTTACGCAGCTTAACATTATCCTTGAACGGCGGTTTTTCAAGATTCATCGCCAAATAATAAGTACCGATATAAGGACTGTTATGAAAAGCGTCCTTAAGATGTTGTTCAACCCACTTGATTTGGTCAGACGGAACATCATCGGTGATATCCAGCTCACCCGCGCGAAAACGCTTTAGTTCGGCGCTTTTATCTTCAGTAGGGTGGTAAACCACGGTATCAATGTTGATGGCATCCTTGTCCCGGAAGTAAGGGTTATTAGTGAGTTTCAGGTGGGATTGCGGCGTCCATTCCGCCAGTTGATATGCGCCGTTAGACACCATATGACCAGGACGCGTCCACTTATTGCCGTATTTTTTTATAACGTCGCCCGGAATGGGATAGGCCATGTGGTGGCTCAACAAGCCCGTTAAAAAAGGCGTCGGGTTCTCAAGGTCAATCTGTAGCGTGAGATCATCTATGGCGCTTACGCCCAGTTCGGATAAATCTTTAATTTCGCCCTTGTTTATCTTTTTTGCGTTTTTGATTGGCCATAATATAAAGGCGTATTCCGATGCGGTTTGCGGATCAACCGCTCGCTGAAAAGCGTTAACAAAATCTTGCGCCGTAACCTTGCCGCCGTCTGACCAGCGACCATTTTCGCGTAAATGAAACGTCCAGCGTTTGCCGCTTTCATCCTGCTCCCAGTTTTTAGCTGCACCCGGAATCAATGCGCCATCTGCGGCTTCCGTGACGAGTCCTTCGAACAAATCGCGCTGGATATTCGCTTCCGGTACGCCGGAAGATTTATGTATATCCAGCGTTTCCGGCTCTGCGCCATTGCCACGATGCAAAACTGTTTCGGCGCCAACCGAAAACATCGCCAACTGTGCAAATAGCGACAGTAAAATCATTACAAATGTTTTCGTGGATATTTGTCTTATATACTTCATTATCTGTAACCCAATAAGCCCATGCGTATTTTCCACGCATATTCTAGCAGTAAAGGCTAAAACAGGTGTAACAAGGAATGCAAAGCGAACTACAATTTTTTATGACTGAAACAGACCAGAGTGATTTTTTCGCATTTGTGCGAGACCTGGTTGATGACATTTCCGATAACCAGCGCATTTTGCAGATTGGCGATTGCGTCATGGAGTTTACGCCATCACAGCGTGAAAACGACATTTTGTATACTGGCAAACTTAGCATCAACACCATGGATAAGACAGGCGCTGCCTGTGACAATGAGGAACGCGCCAAAAATGTCTTTAGAAAAATCAAAAAATGGATAAAAAAGCACTACTGGAGTCGCCTGGCCTACTTGAATAAACACAAGAAAAACAAACTCACGCCTTCTCGCGCCTACTGGCTAGGCCCGGATGCAAAAAAATGGAAAGATGAAAACCCGGATCAACACATACTGAAACTATCGACAACAAGCTGGATGGTTTTCGAGATCGGCATATAATTTTTTCAAATCCTGATTCAGTATTTCCAACTCATCATTCAGAGTCAGCGGATCCGTCTGTGCTGACTCATCCAGACCAATGATATTGATATAACTGGCGTAAAGCTTCATGATGGAACGCACATAATCGACCGGCTCTCGTCCCCTGACATAGCCATAGCGCGCTTTTTTTGCATATTTTGTTTTGGAAAGCAACAGCATGGCCTTATCCACATTATCGAACCAGCGGTCGCCATTCAGACCCATCTGCCTGGCCAGTTGGCGCGCATCCAGCACATGCCCCAGACCGGCATTATAGGACGCCAGGGTAAACCACATACGATCAACGACCGGCAATTCTGGCTCAAACTTTTGATAAAGCCAGTTCATGTATTTGGTGCCCGCATGAATGTTAGTGGGCGGATGTTTGATCTTTTTAAAACCGAGTTGCTTTGCCGTGGATGGCATCAACTGCATCAAGCCGATGGCCCCGGCCCGGGAACGGGCATCCGGGTCAAAACGGCTTTCCTTGAACATCTGGGCGCTGATAAAGCGCCAGTCAAATCCATATTTTCTGGCGTATCGTTGCACCAATGGATCAAAGCGGCTGATCATATTCTTGCCGTCGACGGTTTTCAGGCGGGCCTTATGATGCAACCTGATCTGTCTTTTATTGGTAAAATATTTAGCATACAGGCGTGAATATTGTTTTACGTCTTTATTGGCCTTTATATAAGCATCAAGCGTCGATAACAATTTAACATCTTCGCCCCGAACAGCGAGCTGGTGGTTTTTCTGGTCGCCAAACGTAAATGCGGATTTGACAGGCGCTCCGTTTGCCAACTCAATACCGAGATAATGACCATCAATCAGGGTCATCTCATATTCGCCATCCGCGACTTTGGCGATAATCTCTTCCGGCTCCATGTCTTCTGGCGCCGCCTGCAAATGGAC
>JANTHA010000263.1 GCA_024762625.1 Thiotrichaceae bacterium | reverse complement strand
GATATTGAATGTACCGTAAACAACTTAAACGATCGCGTAAACAATTGACATCGGTGCGTATCTGGCGAACCCGGATAGTCTTCTTCGTTGGCGCAATTCTGGTTGGTCTGGCGGCGTCGCTGGTCGCTCTCGGGAGTGATTTGTCTTCTCACGGGTTTGATCTGATTACCCGGGACAAGCCCTGGCTGCCGTTTATTATCACCCCGCTTGGTCTGATGTTGATTATTTATCTAACCCGGACTTTTTTTCCAGGGGCGGAAGGCAGCGGTATTCCGCAGGCGATTGCCGCCTTACATCTGAAACGCAAAAAGGATTTGCGTTATAAATTGCTTTCGATCCGCATCGCCATTGGCAAGGCGCTGATGATATTTCTTGGCTTGTTATGCGGCGCATCTATCGGGCGCGAGGGGCCGACCATACATATCGCCGCCTCCATTTCATTCGCCTTAACCCGCTTTGCGCGTTTTCCGCATTATGATGTCGGTCGCGGGCTCATTCTGGCGGGCGGCGCAGCGGGTCTGGCGGGCGCATTTAATACCCCACTGGCCGGGATTGTGTTTGCGATTGAGGAGCTGGCGAAGAATTTTGAATCCAAAACCAGCGGCACAGTGCTCACGGCAGTGATCGTGTCAGGCCTGACTGCACTCTCGATAAATGGCAATTACAGTTATTTTGGCGTGGTCAGCGCGCATGTAGCAATGCCTTCGATTCTGGTTGTGGTTGTGGTTTGCGGCGTGGTTGGCGGTGTTCTGGGCGGCGGATTTAGCGCCTTGCTGGTGCATGGAGGGCGGCGCATCGCACCCTTTCGAAGCAGGCATCCATACCTGTTGGCCGGCGGTATCGGTCTGGCTCTGGCGTTTATTGGCTATTATTCACTGGGTCAAACCTGGGGCACCGGTTATGAGGAAGCAAAGCTGGCTTTGGCTGGCGCGGGTTCAGGTGAGTTGGATTATCCCTTGTTAAAGTTGCTGGCGACCTTGTTATCGTACTGGACAGGCATACCTGGCGGTATTTTTGCGCCTTCACTGTCGATTGGCGCGGGTCTCGGGCATTGGTTGGCCAATTGGATGCCCATGGCGGGCGTTTCCACAGTGGCTTTGCTGGGGATGGCCGCCTATTTTACCGGCGTGGTGCAAACCCCGATCACGGCGGTGGTGATCATCATGGAAATGACGGGAAATCAGGAAATTCTGTTGCCTTTGATGGCGACCTGTTTGATTGCAGATGGTCTTTCCAAAATCGTTTGCCCGCAACCCATTTACCGCGCCCTGGCGGAAGACTTTATGCGAAATCTTGCAAAGGATAATAAGCCCTAATAGCTTCCGGACTCCCTTTTATTGTCGCTCAGGGGCGTTGCAACGGCTTTTCAACTGCATCCCGGGCTTCTTTGCCCAGTAATGTTTCTATCAATGTCAATGCAAAATCCATGGCGGTTCCAGGGCCGCGCGAGGTGATGACCTTGCCGTCTTTTTCGATGGGCTTGTCTTCAAGCTGGATGGCGGATGTATCCAGCGCATCCAGCGCACCGGGGTAGGCTGTTGCTTTTTTGCCGTTAAGAACGCCATTGGTAAGCAATACCTTGGGCGCCGCGCAAATTGCTGCAATGTATTTGTCTTCACCGGAAAGGCGCTTGATTAACTGGTGGATGCGCGGGTCATGGTTAAGGTTGTCAGCGCCTGGTAGCCCACCGGGTAAAACCATCAGGTCGAACTGATCATTCATGATGTCGTCCAGCGTTTTATCAGCGATGATGACCGTGCCCCGCGAGCATGTTACGGGCTGCTCATCCAGACTTGCGGTAATCACGTCAATGCCGGCTCGCCGTAACAGGTCAATAATGGTGACAGCTTCAAGCTCTTCGCAACCCTGCGCGAGCGGTACAAGTACTTTGGCCATTTCACACCTCCCACAATGTGCCGCCATGCGTATTGGTTTATCAAATTTAAGTCATAAATTAACTCAAATAGCGCTATTTTTTGTTTTCCTTGATCTTGTTTTGATACATTTCGCGAATCAGGTTCATGCTTTTCAGAATATTCAAGGCTTCAAATAATTGATAATCTTTTTTCGCCAGTTCAGCTTCTTTCTTCAGTATTTCCTCTTTGTTTGTCTCTTCCTTTTGTTTTGAGTCATCAGTCTTGCCATTGCCTTTTTTCTTGCTTTTATTCGGATTTGACAGATGTCCGGTTAAATCTGCTTCGCTTAAGGCCTTGAATGCGTCCGGTTCTTCCTTTTCATCCTTGTTTTTGGCGAGTTCCAGAGGTTCAATCAGTATATCGGGTTCGATGCCCTTGGCCTGAATAGAACGCCCGGAAGGAGTGAAATAACGCGCTGTGGTTAATTTCACTGCTGTTTTTTCATCAAGGGGTAGAACAGTCTGAACAGAGCCCTTGCCAAAGGTTTTCTTGCCAGCAATCAAGGCGCGTTTATGGTCCTGTAGCGCGCCAGCGACAATTTCAGATGCGGAAGCCGAACCCTCGTTGACCAGAACCACCATCGGCTCATCATTCAGCAGGTCATTAGGGGTCGCGTCATAACGCATCAAGGCGTCGGGAATACGGCCTTCTGTGTAAACGATGTTGCCCTTGGTTAGAAACAGATCAGAAACGCCCACCGCGCCGCTGAGTACGCCGCCCGGATTATTGCGAAGATCCAGTATGATGCCTTTCAAGCCCGCCTTGTTTTCCTGTTTTAGCTCGCTGATGGCTTTTTTGACGCCAGCGGTTGTTTTAGATTGAAAGCTGGAGATGCGCACGTAACCATAGCCTGGCTCAAGGGTGCGTTGTTTGACGCTTTTTACCTTGATGATGGCGCGCACGATTTTAACCTTGATTGGCTTACTTTCTCCATCGCGAACAATTAATAGCTCGATCGGTTCTCCCGGCTTGCCACGCATGATTTTAACTGCTTCGCCAAGCGTTAAACCCTTGACCGGTTTATCATCAAGCCGAATAATCAGGTCGCCTGCTTTGAGCCCCGCTTTTTGCGCCGGCGTATCATCAATGGGTGAAATAACTTTTACAAAGCCGTTTTCCATGCCGACTTCGATGCCAAGACCGCCGAATTCTCCGGATGTGCCGACGCGCAACTCCGTGTATTCTTCTTCATCCAGATAAGCGGAATGTGGGTCAAGCCCGGCAAGCATGCCGCTAATTGCGTTTGAAATAAGCTTTTTATCTTCAACTTCTTCCACGTAATCGTGTTTTATCCGGGAATAGACTTCGGAAAACTTTTTTAATTG
>JANTHA010000262.1 GCA_024762625.1 Thiotrichaceae bacterium | reverse complement strand
GCACGGGCCTGTTCTCTACAGATCATTTTGATGAGCTGGAGATTACTATTGAGTCGCTTTAGCTTGTATGGGGAAAGTATGTACGGCGAAGAACTAATGAATAACGCGGGCTTCGCCGTTTAGCAGTATGATTTTAACCGGGTCGCCAACCTTGAATGGCTCTCTGGAAATCTGCGTGATCGCCACGGTGTCGCCGTTTGCTTGTCTGATGATGATGCGCTGGCTATAACGCGGGCTGTTGGCGTCGCGCACCGTGCGCACCACATTGCCGACATCAATGCCGCCATAAACGCCGCGATAACCGCCGCTGCCAATATAGCCGCCCAGGCTGGGGCGTAGCGTTTCCCCCTTGATATAGGTGGATTTTACCGAGACCACCGTGCCGACGCTTTTAATCAGTTGCGGGTCTATGCGCGTATTTGTCGTTTGAGTCGAACAGGCTGAGACAGTAAGCGTCAATAAAAATAAAAAGATTTGTTTCATTATTTCCCCTGCTGTATTTCCACGGATTACCTGCTATTCCTTTGTTGCGTAACCAATCAGCAAAACCGCTTTTACGACGACAGGCTATCGCAGTAGTTTATTCATGCAATCCATATAGACCGATTCATCAAACATTGTCTTATTTTGTTGCATCTGCCAGATCATTTCCGCGAGACACTCCATCATCGCGTGTTCCGCATCATGTATGCCTTTTAGGGTCGTTAGCCGCTGATAAAGTTCAGCGATGCCTTCCGGCTGTTCAGTGCTCACCTGATCGCGCAGGGCCAGATGCATGCCCATATGCAAAAACGGGTTAGTATCCCCCATTTCCGGTAAAAAGTCGGCATGCAGGGCGGCTTCTTCATTTTCCAGCATGGTGTGGTATTCGGGGTGTTCCTTGATTATTGCGATGATTTGTTGTTCAAGCGCGTCGGTTGCTTGATGAGTAAGGTGCTTTTTCCAGCTGTCAAAATACAACTGACGTAACAGGTCGCGTTCGGATGAGGGCATATTGATCTATTTCCCGGAAGTTTCTTAGGAGTTTGTTCAATAACAATATAACAGAAACCGCTTGAAGTTAGGAAATCCCGCAAACCTGATTCAGTTTTTGCTCGATTTTATGCGCAATTTTCTTGTAACCGTTTTTGTTCGGATGTATCTCGTTTAGCCAGTCGCCGCTATTGCCCCGGGTGTCCGGTTTCGCACGGATCAGCGTGTTGCGCGTGTCCACCACATGAAAATTGGCAATGGATGCCGACAGGCTAAGCAGCTGATCTGCAAGCCGGTTGAACAGATAATCACTCAAACCGACCCAGTCCTGTTTGGGTATTTGCGCCTGCATCATCGCCTTGTAAAGCCAGGGGCCGATCACGAAGCCGAGAAAGCGCGCCGGAGAGTTTCTCGGCGTTGGATAATCATAGGTGTGAACCACAATAGGAATATCATGTCGCCCACGCATGCGCGCCAGACGCTCAAAATGATGGCCAATATTCTGCATGAAGTGATCAACCGCAAAATCCTTGCAATAATCCGCGGGTTGATTGATCGGTTTATTGGCGCGCTCCAGTTTGTCCATAATCAGCGTGTGCGCCTTGTCGATCAGGTCATTGCCGCCAGCGCTCAACAGGATCGCATCCCAGGGATAGCTGTCATGCTGCTCAATGGCGTATTTGAATGAATAATCCCGCGGCATGGCGGAAATATGCTTGATCGTGTCGCCTGGTTGCGCGAGGTTCAGAATCAGCGTCGCCCGGCTAAAACGCAAAGAAAACAGCACATTCGAGAACCATGGGTTGCTCAGCGATTGACCGCCAATGGTAAACCAGGAATCGCCCTCGGCGAGAATGCGCTGATCGTTAAATTCGGGGTCGCAGGAAAAATCAACCGCATCAGAATCTTCTTCGATCACTTCTTCGTAGGTGCAGACATTAGGTCGTCTCATGATTTTCTCCCTTGATTGAACAACGCTTGTCATAAATATAGCCTATTCAGGAGAATGGTGTGGCTATAAATGTTTATTTGTTTGATCTGGGTTATTTTATTTGATTATAGATTCTTTTCCTTGTACTCACACAAATCGCTGATCAGGCAGGCGCCGCATTTGGGTTTGCGCGCCACGCAGATATAGCGTCCATGCAGGATCATCCAGTGATGCGCATCGTGCAGAAACTCCTTGGGGATGACCTTGAGCAGTTTTTTCTCGACTTCCAGCACCGTTTTACCCCTGGCGATGCCGGTGCGGTTGGCGACCCGGAAAATATGCGTATCCACCGCCATGGTCGGGTGTCCGAACGCGGTATTCAGCACCACATTGGCTGTCTTGCGGCCCACGCCGGGCAGGGACTCCAGCGCCTTGCGATCCTCGGGAACCTCAGAATTATATTTTTCGACCAGAATCCGGCAGGTCTTGATGATGTTCTTCGCCTTGGTGTTATATAACCCAATCGTTTTAATATACTCCTTCAAACCTTCCTCACCCAGATCCAGAATGGCTTGCGGCGTATTCGCGACCTTGAACAGTTTTTCAGTCGCCTTGTTAACGCCCTTGTCGGTGGACTGCGCGGATAAAATCACCGCAATCAATAACTCAAAAGGACTGCTGTAGTTAAGCTCGGTGGTCGGATGTGGATTGGCTTCGCGCCAACGGCGGAAAATTTCAATGCGTTTTTGTTGGTTCATGCGGGTAATTATCACATTCTTTTAGCGCAGAATGCCAAATAATTGTCGTCTTGCCCGGATGGTTTGGCGATCTTTTGTTTGCAATTGTTAGCAATGCAGAGAACGCTGAGTAAAAACTCGCAGAGAACAGCAGAGTGAACCTATTTTTGCCTTACAAGCTATTTTCTGGCGACTACCCTCAACATTTTACCTAATCATCTTGCAGTTTCTTTTACAGCCAGCGCCTGATGTTTTGCTTGTGCTTAGATACTTTAAGGTCTGGAAGAAGGGTCAATCTGGCGTGAATTGGTAATGTGCATGATGAACTGCGGATTTTTTAGCTTGAAGAAAGGCAGGATCTGGAGAAAATTGTGACAAAGGTGTGTAAAACGGTGTGGTTATGCGGAAAATTTAATGGCTGTCTTTGATTTTGTCTGGTCGGTTTGTCATCATGAATCATGATATAAATAAAACAAAAAGCGAACAATTAAATGGGTCAACGGCCCGACTAATGGCAGAAAAAAGTAGATAAGTGTAGTTGTTTATTATATAAATAAACTACTTATGCGGAGAATAGCAATTTATACTAAGGGAAAAACGAGCCGCTGGCTCGCTAATATATTAATGAGGC
>JANTHA010000261.1 GCA_024762625.1 Thiotrichaceae bacterium | reverse complement strand
GTTAAATAATCAGGATAGCCATTTAAGTTTGTCTGAATGGAAACAGGCGGGCATAAAACCGCCCCAGTCGAAAACAGGGAATAGCGGTCAAATTGACCAAAACAGCACGCTGCCGAAATCATCCATAAAGGCGCATCTGTTCCTTCCCGCAGGTCGAAACGGTCCGGTTTTTCTGTTAACGCATAACTTTGAAGTGATCCGTCGTTACAACAAATCTGAAAGTTATGCTCTGGCTGTCGCGCAACTCGCCCGTTTACTGGCTGATGGAGATCCCATTGTTGCGGACTGGCCGCGCAAGGACAAGCCGCTGGCTCTTCATCAAAAAAAGGACTTGCAGCTGTTATTGAATCTGGCGGGTTTTGATAGCGGTAAAATCGATGGAAAAATCGGCCAAAACACCCGCCGCGCAATCCATCGTTGGCAGCTTGAACAAAGTCTGCCCGGCGATGGCTACGCCACGCCGGATCTGCTGGACAAATTAAGAAACCAGATTCCTGTTTGTACTCAATTTCAGTGGGAGATTAGCTTGATACCGCAATCGTAATTTACTGCTACAACGCATAGATATAGATTTGCAAGTTGATTAATCAATAGTTAACGAGGCGTTATTTAATGCGCTTTTTAGTTTCATAAAGACTTCTTCATCTTTTCCCTCTATTTTTCCCTCTATGTTTTGATATAGGCTCACAGCTGGATACCAGGGTGATTTGCCATTGTGTTCCATCCAGTTCCATTCAGGACTCTTTTTCAGAATCACCCAGGTTGGTTTACCCAATGAGGCAGAAAGATGCGCCAGCGGATGATCAATACCAATAACCAGATCCAGTTGACTTATTACAGCGCTGGAATGGGCGTAGCTGATTAATTCTGATTCAAGATTAATGACCTTGTTTTCTTCAAAAAAGCGACGTTCTTTGTGTTTTAATTCTGTTTGCAAATTATAAAATTCGATGTCTTCACGTTCTGTGATCGTCAATATTTGTTCTAGTGTGCAGGCAGACAGTTCATCACCCCAGAGCAATCCTACCTTGAGTTGTTTTTTGCTCTCCAGCGTGTCCACCACTATTTTTTTGTGCGTATTCCAGAAAGGCAAAAGTGCTAGAGTATTTTCCGGTTTTGTTACATTGAGTAATTCAGGTAGGGATAACAAGGGCGCATATACATCAAATTCATCTTTAGTTAGTTGACCCGGGACACGCACTTCATCCACACCATCGATAGCTTTAAACAACAGCCGGAATGGTTCGGGACAAATGACAAGCAAACGTTTACACGATGTGGTTACCAGTAGAAGAAAGCGGGAAAATTGAATAATAAGGCTATCATTTTGTTCCGTGTGAATCAGCAGCGTCTTGTCAGCGATGTTTTCACCTTGCCATCGCGGTTGAGAACAATCCAGGGGGCTGAAGCCAGGTACTTTAAAACGCCATTCGAATTCTTGCCAGGCTTTATCGAATTGATTTCTTTGAAAATATAGTCGCGCAAGATTCACATGTGCTACTGCATATTGCTGGTCGATTGAAATTGCCTTATCAAAGCTATTCTCGGCATTGCTCCATTCTTGTAAAGCGAACTGCGCCTCTCCAAGATAATTGAAAGCTTCGGCGTGATGAGGGTCTTGTCTGCTTAATTGGTTAAATATTTTCTCGGCATTTTTCCATTGTTCAGCATCAAGAAAGGCTTTGCCAAGATGGAAATGAGCAAGTTTATTGATTGGGTGTTTTTTGATAATAGCCTTATATGCAGCTATAGCTTCATCAACTTTGTTCTGTTGGTGAAGTAGCAAGGCTTCCTGAAGTAGGGTCTGTTCCGGACTTTCTTCGCTTATATCTTGTAGCGCTTCATCCGGGATAGCATAGCTTGATCGTAATAATGGATCATCCATCGATAAAATAGCAGGAAAACTTGAGGGTAGAACCTGTACCGAAAAAATCTCTTGCACTACACCTGAAAAAACGACAAAAGCTATTACCCGCTTTTCAATAATATCAACTACATAAACGCCACATTGGCGCTCGTCACAGCGTTTTGTCAGTGGCAAGCCTGCGAACACGGCAGTTTCCCTCACCTGAGATAGACCAATGACCGCATATCGACCAATAAAATCAAGCCCACGGGTAAAACCGGGTAATTCAATGATAGTGGTTAATTTTCCTGACTCACTATCGACAGTCGCCAGTGTTCCGGAGCCGGATTCAAGCACCCACAGTTTGTTCTGATGCCAGCGTGGGGAATGGGGCATGGATAGGCCGGATGCAATCATCCGATTGTTTTGTATATCCATCAGTATGCCGCCAGATGCTTTGTTTTCTCTCCAGCCTGCGGGAGTATCAGTAGTACCCAGTGCAGTCACATAACGAGGTTGCCCATCCTGCATCGCCAGACCATTCAAGTGGCAACGATCCGATAAGTCGTAGCCACTGATGAAAGGAGGTCGCCATCTCGGTACAATGCTATATTCCTGAGAGGTTGTACAGAGGCATGACATTTTGGTATTCACCAACCAGAGTTCACCTTCGTTTGCAAAGCCCATTTCATGGATATCTATATCGCCTGTGATATGGGATTCACGCGGTAAGTAGCAGGCATTGTGGGTGTTTTGCGGTTCAACCTTTGGCGCTGCATCAGGCATATTGAAATAATGAAATAACTGGTGTCCCGTTCCCAGTGCGAGATGAGGTTCCTGCAGGGCTATGCCCATCGGTTTGGGCAAATCAACAAAATGAGTGTTTAATACGCCATCCTGGGCTCTTAAAAGAATCAGCTTGCCCGCCTGGTAGGTTGAAACAGCAAGGCTAATCCCGGTTTGTGCAAGAAAATCAGGGAAGGTATTGGTGTGTTGACTACTAAATGCTTCCGCCATATTAATCTAAACTGCTGGTGTTAGAAACGTTGAAGTATAAAGTAACAACGTGTCTTGACATAATCAAAATAAATTGTAATCATCCTTTTGGGCTAATAAATCAAGATAATAGGATGTCAAGGGAATGACTATGGCTAAACAATCAGGTTCTTGTTGCAGGACTGCGCCAGCTAAAAAAAATCCACAAAATTTTTATAAACCTTTGGTCTACGCTATTGCTTTAGCGCTTGGTAGCGCATCTCATGCTGCAACCTATACCGTTAGCAATGCCAATGATTCAGGGGCTGGAAGCTTGCGTCAGGCTATCTCAGATGCGAATGCAGCGGCTGGAGCAGATGAGGTTGTTTTTTTACCTTCGCTAACCGGGAAAACCATTACTTTAACTGGGGCTGAATTATCAAATACCGATATATTAACCATAAAAGGTCCCGTTG
>JANTHA010000260.1 GCA_024762625.1 Thiotrichaceae bacterium | reverse complement strand
AACGAAAAGGGTTCGAACAATCCTTCAAAAAGAAGAGCGGGCCTGCCCAGCTGTCTAGTAAGACGACCGGGTTCACTTTGCTGGAAATGATGATCACGGTCGCCGTGATTGGCATTCTGGCGGCGATCACTATCCCGTCCTATACAAAATATGTACAAAAAACCAAACGCTCCGACGCCAAGGTTGAGCTGATGAAAATCGCCCAGATGCAGGAGAGTTATTTTGTGCAGAATATGAGTTATGCGAAAGACTTGACGACGGGTGCTGGTGGACTCGGCCTGGGAACCACGGTACTTTCCGAACAGGATCAATATACCATTACGATGACGGCAGAGGATAGTGGAGGAGGGACGTGTGATGGCACGAATGTAGATCCTTGCACGAAGTTTACTGCAATAGCCACGGCAAAATCTGGAACTGCCCAGGCAAATGATTCTAATTGTATTGCTTTCTCAATTAATAATATTGGCCAAAAGGGAGCCGCTAGCGGAACGATATCTTCGCATTCTGCCGCATCAGCAGCGCAAGTGAAAAAATGCTGGAAATAAGAGACTAGCTGTCTTTTTGTCCCAGCGAAACACGCGGATTGTCTGCATAATCCAGTCGTGTTTGAGATGACCGGAAACCGTGTTTTTGCAATTCGATACACACGGCTTCTCCTTGTTGATAGCCATGCTCCAGGATTAGCCAGCCCGCAGGTTTCAGGAATGCTGAGCTGTTCTTTATGATGGTTTGAATATCGCTCATTCCATTGTCCGCAGATACCAGCGCGCTTTGAGGTTCATGGCGTATTGAACCGCTCAGGTGCGCATCTCCAGGATCAATATAGGGTGGGTTGGAGACAATCAGGTCAAAGTTTTTACCATCTATCTCTGAAAACCAGTCCGACAGAACCATGCTTACCTTATCGGTCAAACCATGTATTTCGGCATTTTTCCTGGCAATAGACAATGCTTTCGGGGAGTTGTCGCAGGCGATTATGAACGCATCGGGTCGCTCACAAGCCAGCGCAAGCGCAATGGCTCCCGTACCAGTTCCCATATCCAGTATCCTGGGCTGATCGGTTCCTTCGATTAATTCCAGTGCGGTTTCCACCAGTAATTCGGTTTCAGGTCTGGGAATCAGCACATCTTCGGTGACGATCAAATTCAGCGTCCAGAATGCCTGTTTACCCAGCAGGTAGGCGACCGGTATATCCTTGAGGCGTTTTTCAAGCAGCGTTTGAAAGCAGTTTCGCTGTTCGCTTTCGGGTTGATTCTCTGGCCAGGTATGCAGATAGGCGCGGTCTTTGTCGATGCAGTGCGCCAGCAGTAGTTCAGCGTCCAGGGTAGGGGAGTCGCTGATGGGCGTAAGCATTTGACGGGCATGCTTTAGAAGGACTCGAATGGAGTTTTCAGTCATCCTGTCCTAATGCGGAAAGTTGCTCCGCCTGGTATTCATTGATCAGCGGTTCGATGATCTGATCCAGCGAACCGGCGATAATTTCATCCAGTTTATACAGCGTCAGGTTGATGCGGTGGTCTGTGACGCGTCCCTGCGGAAAGTTATAGGTGCGGATGCGTTCGGAGCGATCGCCGCTGCCGACCAGCGATTTACGGGTTTCGGCCTGTTCCTTCGCCTGCGCCTGGCGTTGCCCTTCCAGTATGCGCGCGCTCAATACAGACAGCGCCTGCGCCTTGTTTTTGTGCTGGGAGCGTTGATCCTGGCATTCAACCACAATGCCTGTGGGCAGATGGGTGATGCGGATCGCCGAATCGGTCTTGTTTACATGCTGCCCGCCAGCGCCGGATGCGCGGAAGGTGTCAATGCGCAAATCGTTGCTATTGATTTTTTGCGCTTCGACTTCATCCGGTTCGGGCATTACCGCGACAGTCGCCGCCGAGGTATGTACGCGCCCCTGTGATTCTGTTTCGGGTACGCGCTGCACGCGGTGCGCGCCGGATTCGAATTTGAGTTTGGCGTAGACATCCCGCCCGACAATGCGCGCGATGATTTCGCGGTAGCCACCATGTTCGCCCTCATTCTGGCTGATGATTTCGACGTTCCAGCCCTTTGTTTCGGCGTAACGGGAATACATACGGAACAGGTCGCCAGCGAATATGGCCGCCTCGTCGCCCCCGGTTCCGGCGCGAATTTCGAGGAAAGTGTTGCTGGCGTCATGCGGGTCTTTGGGCAGCAGCAATTTTTGCAGGTTTAGCTCCAGTGCGCCGAGTTGGTCATCCAGCTGATCCAGCTCTTCCTGCGCCATTTCCTTCATCTCAGGGTCGCTGAGCATTTCCTGTGCGGATTGTTTGTCTTCAATCGCCTGGCGGTATTGCTGGTATTCCTTGACGACGGGCTCCAGTTGACTGTATTCCATGGATAATTTGCGAAACTGGTTCTGGTTGCCAATCACATCAGGATCCGCCAGTAAGCTGGCGATTTCTTCGTGGCGATCTGTCAGGTGATCGAGTTTATGCAGAATGGAGTCTTTCACGATGATTTTCCGTCGTTTTTATTTTTTCCGTCTGGAGCTTTATCACCAGCGCCTGAATCGGTAGTGCCTGATATGTTAAGCAGTTTGCTGGATGCTTCCAGTAGTTTGTGATCGCCTTTGTGTGCGGCCTTGTTCATGGCGACGGTGGCGTCATGCGCGAGTTTATTGGTCAGCGTATGTGCGAGGAATTCAATGGCTTCATCCGGCGATTTGCCTTTGTTTAAAAGATTCATGGCTTTATCCAGGGTTTCCTGCTTGATGCTTTCAATTTTCTCACGATAATGACGAATCAGCTGAATTTTGTCCTGCGCGCGCAGCCAGTCGCGAAAAGCCTCAACTTCTTCCTTGATCATTTCTTCGGCTTTTTCAGCTGCCTGCTGGCGCGATTTGAGGTTTTCTTCAATGACGGATTGCAGGTCATCCACCGTATACAGATAAATATCGTCCAGTTCGCCCACTTCCGGCTCAATATCGCGCGGCACCGCAATATCCACCATGAATATCGGGCGGTGCTTGCGTTTTTTCAAGGCCCATTCAACCGTGCCTTTACCGATCACGGGCACTGGCGCGGCGGTTGATGAAATCAGAATATCCGCTTCGGGTAGATAATCGCCGATTTCCTGAAGGGTAACGCCGATGCCGTTAAATTCATTGGCGAGTTTTGCCGCTTTTTCAACGCTGCGATTGGCGATTATGATTTTACCGATGCCGGCTGTTTGCAGGTGACGACCAACCAGTTCTATCGTTTCGCCCGCACCGATCAGCAGGGCGGTTTTATTGTCCAGGGTGCTGAAAATCTGACGCGCCAGGTTGACGGCGGCGAATGCAACTGAAAC
>JANTHA010000259.1 GCA_024762625.1 Thiotrichaceae bacterium | reverse complement strand
ATCGCTGCTTCGACGCTGCTTTTTTCGCGGCCCGCCACCGGATGCCCCGGGACAAAGCGAGTCATGCGTTTCTCGCCTAATACCTCCCTGGCCGCCTTAATCACACTGCGCTTGGCGCTGCCAGCATCGGTGATCACCGCATCCGCTTCAATGTGATCTGCAATACTCTCCAGCACCGGCTTGATGGCTCGCATTGGCGTCGCCAGCATAATCATATCGGCGTTTCTGACCGCTTCAGCCGGATCAAGCGTATAGGCGTCAATCACACCGAGATCAACGGCGCGTTGCAAATGATCGGCGCTACGGCTACAGCCCACGATTTCGCGTACATAAGCCGCCTTTCGCAAAGCGAGCGCCAGCGAACCGCCAATCAGGCCGACGCCAAAGATGGCGAGCTTTCTGATCGGTTTATCATTGTTGTCGGTTTTAGCCATTGACAAACACCTTGTCCAGCGCATCCAGGCATTGCTGGTTTTGTTGCGGCGTTCCGATAGTTATGCGTAAATGATTCGGCAGACCATAGTTGGCGATGGGACGCACGATGACGCCCTCACGCAACAGCGTCTGATAAATAGGCTGAGCGTCCTGTTCAAAATCTATGGTAATAAAATTGCCCACGGTCGGAATATAGTCCCAGCCGCGATACTGACAGGCGGCGCGCCAGAATTTGACGCCTTTGGTATTGATATCGCGGCAGGTCTCAACATGCGCCTGATCATCCAGCGCCGCTGTTGCCGCAAGCAAGGCGGGCGTATTCACATTAAACGGCTGACGCACGCGATTAAGCAGGTCGGCGATTTGTTCATTGCTTAGCGCGTAACCAACCCGTAATCCAGCCAGTGCATGAATTTTGGAAAAGGTGCGGGTCACTATCAGGTTTGGATATTTGTCCAGCCATTGCTGCGTATCCGGGTAATCAGACTCGGTAACGTATTCAAAATAAGCTTCATCCACAACCACAACCACATCATCCGGAACGCCAGCGATAAAAGAGTCCAGTTCCTCGGCGTTTAACCAGGTGCCGGTCGGGTTGTTTGGATTGGCGATAAAAATCACGCTTGTTTTGTCTGTGATCAAGGCCTGCATCGCTGAAAGATCATGTCCGTATGGGTTGTCCTCATGATCAACCGGCAAGGCTTTGGATACTTTTGCCGTCGCGCCCACCGCCTGTACACTGATCGGATAGACTGCAAAGGCGTATTCGGAATAAATCGCTTCGCGTCCAGCGCATAAAAAAGCGCGCGCAATCATGTCGAGTACATCATTGGAGCCGTTGCCAAGCGTGATTTGCGACTGTGAAACGCCGAGATTTTCAGACAATTTTTTCTTTAAAATGAAACCATTGCCGTCAGGATATAAATCCATTTCTATCGTTGGTTCATGTAAAGCGTCGATAACCTTAGTGCTTGGCCCCATGGGGTTTTCATTAGACGCCAGCTTAAGAATATCGCTAAGGCCCAACTCGCGCTCAAGCTCCTCAATCGGTTTGCCCGGCTGGTAAGGATGCAATCCCTGTACGCCCTCGACGGCGAGTTTAAAAAAATCTATCGCCATCAGATTATTGCTTTAGGATAGGAACCCAACACCCGCACGAGTTCGGCCTCCTGTTCCAGCTCCTTGAGCGCGGCGGCCACCTTTTCATCCTGAACATGACCATTAATATCCATGAAAAAATAATATTCCCAGTTGGCGTTCTGCGAAGGTCTTGATTCGATGCGGGTCATGTCCAGATTGTGCTGCGCCAACGGCGCAAGCAAATGATAAAGCGCGCCGGCGCGGTTTTTGGCGGAGATCATCAGCGTGGTCTTGTCCACGCCGCTAGGCGGAACATCCTGTTTTCCGATCACCAGAAAGCGGGTGGTGTTGTCCTTGCTGTCCTCTATATTGGACTGGACGATTTCCAGACCATAAATCTCGGCGGCGGTTGCGCCCGCAATGGCGGCGGCCTGCTTATCATTTTTTGCCTGTAACGCCGCCTCGGTATTGCTTGCCACCGGTATGCGTTCTGCATTCGCTAAATTGGCGTCCAGCCAGCCGCGACATTGCGCCAGCGATTGCTGGTGCGAATAAACGCGTTTGACCTGCTTCCAGTCACCACTGATTTCCGGATGGGTCATTAAATTCTGGTGAATGCGCAATGTAATTTCGCCACTGATTTTGAGCGGCGACTTCATGAACACATCCAGCGTATAGGAAATAACGCCTTCAGTGGAGTTTTCTATCGGCACTACGCCATAATCGACATTGCCATTCTCAACCTCGTTGAACACCTGGCCGATCGAACCCAGCGGTTCAATCATGACCGCATGGCCAAAATGCTTGTGAACCGCCTCTTGCGAGAAGGTGCCTGGCGGGCCAAGAAACGCCACCTTGATGCACTGTTCCAGCGCCAGACAGGAAGAAATGATTTCGCGGTAAATGCCGGTGATGCGCTCGTCCGGCAATGGCCCCGGATTATTCTCCGCCATGCGCCGTAATATCTGCGCCTCGCGCTCAGGCCGATAAAAACACAGATCGGTTTCACCCGCGGCGCGCTTGGTTTCTGCTACTTCCTCGGCGCAATTGGCGCGTTGCGACAGCAGATCAAGAATCTGGTCGTCAATCGCGTCAATTCGATCACGAATATCAAGTAGTTTTTTCTCGGTATCGGACATGCCTGACTTATTCAGTTAGATTACGCGTAATCTTAACATACCTTCGATGCCCGCCAATTCATTTTGTGTCGCGTCATCAATGTCAGATTCAACATCCAGCAAGGTCACTGCGACCTCATCCCGCGAGTTGTTCACCATATGGATAATATTGGCGCCCGACTTGCCCAGAATATGAGAAACCTGACCAACCATGTCCGGCATGTTTTTGTGAATCATGGAAATACGGGTTTTTCCAGCACGCGGTAAATCTATCGCGGGCATATTGACTGAATTGCGAATAATTCCATTTTCCAGATAGTCGCGCACTTCATTCGCCACCATAATGGCGCAGTTCTCTTCCGCCTCACTCGTGGAAGCGCCAAGATGAGGCAAGGCAATCACGCGCTCCTGTGAATTGAGCAGATTGGACGGGAAATCGCACACATAGGAATAGACCTTGCCGGTTTCCAGCGCCGCACACACGTCCTCATCATTGACGATGCCATTGCGCGCAAAGTTAAGAATGACCACATTATCCTTCATCGTCGGCAGACTTTCGGCGTTGATCATATCCCTGGTTGCATCAACCAGCGGCACATGAAACGTTATGAAATCAGACTCTTGCAGCAGATGGTTAATGTCCCTTGCTTTTATGACGTGGGCGTCCAGCTCCCAGGCTTTGTCAATCGAAATC
>JANTHA010000258.1 GCA_024762625.1 Thiotrichaceae bacterium | reverse complement strand
CAGTTTCAAAGAATAACTGTAACCCTTTATGTTTAAAGCTCTGTATCATCAGCTGATTGTAACCAGTAACGTAACGGGTTGCAACTGTGAGAAACTCTTCACATATCAAATTATCGCCGTAATAAAGTTCCGGGAGGAACGAATAAAAATAAAAGGACCCCTATAAATTATTCGCACAACCACGCCGTTTATCGCGCCTTGGTTCTGTTTTTCACAGGTTTTCGTCATGCTTGAAACTCAAAACAACTGGAGTTCAATATGACCATAGCCCGCCCGCGTCAGATTGACCTGTCCGCCACGCCTTACTATCACTGCGTGAACCGCTGTGTGCGCCGCTTCTTTCTGTGTGGCAAGGATCAACAGACCGGACAAAGTTATAAGCACCGTCACGGCTGGATTGCCGATAAACTCAAATCCTTGTCGGATAGTTTTGCAATTGATATCGCCGCCTATGCGGTGATGAGCAACCATTACCATGTGGTTTTGCGGATGGACAAGGCAGAAGCCGACAGCTGGTCGTGGCAAGAAGTGCATCGCCGCTGGCGACAACATTTTGCGACCACGCCAGTTATTGTTGGATGCTATCTCAAGGGAGAAACCTTGAGTAAACCGGAAATGGGCCTGGAGGATGAGATAATCGAAACCTGGCGCGAACGGCTCTACAAAGTCATTAAAATGTGGCTGCCCTGAATTTTGCTGTTAAATAAATGTATCCAGAGTATAAAACAGAACAACCACCAAATAGAAAACACTACAAATTATACTTACAGTGGTTGTTCTGAATCCATCATTTAGACTGAATCAACTAAACAATTAACTCAGGTCAAAGCGATCCGCATTCATCACCTTCGTCCAGGCCGAGACAAAGTCCTGAACGAACTTTTCCTGATTATCATCTTGAGCATACACTTCGGCATAAGAACGAAGAATAGAGTTGCTACCAAACACCAGGTCAACTCTGGTGGCTGTCCATTTAACAGTATTCGTTTTACGATCACGGATTTCATACTCATTTTTACCGTTTGGTCGCCAGATATAACGCATGTCTGTTAAATTCACAAAGAAGTCATTGGTCAAAGCGCCCTCTCGATCCGTAAAGACACCATGCTTACTACCACCATGATTTGCGCCTAGTACGCGCAAGCCGCCTACCAGTACCGTCATCTCATTGGCAGTCAACCCAAGTAACTGGGTGCGATCCAGCATCAGCTCTTCGGCGCTTACCGCATAATCCTTCTTCAGCCAGTTACGGAAGCCGTCGTGGATAGGTTCAAGCACCTCGAAGGAATCAACATCAGTCATTTCATGGCTCGCATCTCCACGACCAGGTGAGAATGGTACGTTAATATCAACTCCAGCAGCCTTTGCCGCCAGCTCAATACCTACGTTGCCTGCCAACACAATCGTATCCGCAACACTGGCGCCCATCTCGGCAGCTATTGGCTCCAGTACAGCTAATACTTTTGCAAGGCGCTGCGGCTCATTTCCTTCCCAATCCTTCTGTGGCGCCAGGCGAATACGTGCGCCATTAGCACCGCCTCGCATATCCGAACCACGAAAGGTTCTGGCGCTATCCCAAGCCGTTGCGACCATTTCACTTATACTCAATCCACTGGCTGCAATCTTCTCTTTCACCTGTTGAATGTTGTAATTGCTGTTCCCTGCGGGTACCGGATCTTGCCAGATCAACTCTTCTTGTGGAACATAAGGGCCTATATAGCGTGTTTTGGGCCCCATATCCCGATGCGTCAGTTTGAACCAAGCCCTGGCAAATACTTCAGAGAAGTAATCAGGGTCATTGTAGAAGCGTTCGGAAATCTTGCGATACTCCGGATCCATCTTCATTGCCATATCGGCATCTGTCATAATCGGATTGTGGCGAATTGATGGGTCTTCGACATCGATAGGTTTATCTTCTTCCTTAATGTCGACAGGCTCCCATTGCCAGGCACCAGCAGGACTTTTTTTCAATTCCCATTCATGGCTCAACAACAGTTCGAAATATTCGTTATCCCATTGGGTAGGATGTGTTGTCCATGCACCTTCAAGGCCACTACCCACCTGATCACGACCGATTCCGCGTTCGGTCTTGTTAAGCCAGCCAAAGCCCTGATCTTCAATCTCAGCACCTTCAGGCTCTGCACCAAGCAGTTCTACATCGCCGTTGCCATGACATTTACCCACAGTATGCCCACCAGCAGTTAGCGCCACCGTTTCCTCGTCATTCATTGCCATGCGCTCAAAAGTAATACGTACATCATGCGCTGTTTTCAACGGATCAGGTTTGCCATCGACGCCTTCGGGGTTGACGTAAATTAACCCCATCATGACAGCCGCCAATGGGTTTTCCAGATCTCGCTCTCCAGAGTAACGACTCCCCTCACTTCCACTAGGCGCAAGCCATTCTTTTTCTGAGCCCCAATAAGTATCTATTTCAGGGTGCCAAATATCCTCGCGCCCAAAGGCAAAACCGTAGGTTTTTAATCCCATCGATTCATAGGCAATAGTGCCAGCATAAGTAATCAAATCCGCCCAGCTCAGTTTATTACCGTATTTCTTCTTGATCGGCCAAAGCAGGCGACGCGCCTTGTCCAGATTCACATTGTCTGGCCAGGAATTGATTGGTGCAAAACGCTGATTGCCCGTTCCTGCGCCACCTCGTCCATCAGCAATACGGTAGGTTCCCGCTGCGTGCCAGGACATACGAATCATTAAACCACCGTAGTGCCCCCAATCTGCCGGCCACCAATCTTGACTATCTGTCATCAGGGCGTGCATATCCTTTCTGAGCGACTCCACATCAAGCTTTTTTACTTCTTCCCGATAATTAAACCCGGCTCCCATCGGGTTAGTCTTGCTATCGTGCTGGTGCAGAATATCCAGATTAAGCGCCTTAGGCCACCACTCCATATTCGACATGCTAACCTCGGTAGCACCGCCATGCATTACCGGACATTTACCACTTGTACTTGAATTATTCATCGTTAACTTCCTCCTTTTTATTGGCTCGTGTTTCTCATTCAATCACCAAATTTTACTTTGTTGATGCATCAAGCATAGTTGTTGCAATAAAATTAATAAAATTGATTGTTTGATATATTACGATATAAAAAATAGAACATATTAATTCCTTAAGGAGACTCTGATTAAGTCAGAAAAACAGAACACCCGTAACCAAAAATAAAAGGACACTCTATAAATTGGCCAGCTTTGCATGGCGCACTGGCTGTCTTTTTTTCCAAAGAAAAGCGCGACAAACGGCTTGATTATGCGGATATAATTTTGGGTTTCCTTTTATTTGACTATTATTTGTTCTTTGGGGTAAAGCTGACCAATAATTATTATCGGGCCAGTACTTCGTCGCTGATCCAGCGTTG
>JANTHA010000257.1 GCA_024762625.1 Thiotrichaceae bacterium | reverse complement strand
ATGTTGAAGATTTCTGGAATCTGGTCAACTGGGATTTTGTAAATAAGCAAATGGCTTGATAAATACGCCAATCCTGGACAAGGTTATAATAAAGCCTTAAATTGACAAAAAAACAGGAATCGGGCACAATCGCTCGTTTTTTCGCAAAAGGGTAGGTTTCTACCCTTTTGTCGTTTTAACGAGCACTGTTTGGAACTGTTTATACACGTATTCCCAAACAGTCAGGGGTTTGTTGTGTCTGATTCAAGTCATCTAATGTCTACTTATGCGCGCCTGCCAGTTGGATTTGAAAGCGGCAACGGCGTTTTTCTCACCGCCACCGATGGCAAACATTATCTGGATGCGTTGTCAGGTATCGCCGTATGCGGCCTGGGACATGCCCATCCAAAAATCGCCGACGCGATTGCCGATCAGGCGAAAAAGCTAATCCATACCTCCAACCTGTATGAAATCCCGCTTCAAACCGAATTGGGCGATAAGCTCTGCGCGATTTCCGGCATGGACAAGGTGTTTTTCAGCAACTCCGGTGCCGAAGCCAATGAAGCCGCCATCAAACTGGCCCGTTTGCATGGCAAGCAACAGGGAATTGAGCGGCCCGGCATTATCGTCATGGAAGGCAGCTTTCACGGACGCACCCTGGCGACGCTATCAGCCACCGGTAACCGCAAGGTTCAGGCGGGTTTTGAACCGCTTGTCGCCGGTTTTATCCGCGCACCCTATAATGATATTGAAGCGATTCAAAAAATCGCCGAAAACAATTCCGACATCGCTGCGATCCTGGTAGAGCCAATCCAGGGCGAAGGCGGAGTGGTAATTCCCGATGCGGATTATTTAAATAAGATTCGTCAGATTTGCGATCAGAACAACTGGCTTATGATGCTGGATGAAATCCAGACCGGCATGGGTAGAACCGGCGAATGGTTTGCTTTCCAGCATTCTCACAGTAATGACAGTCTCACGCCCAACGACAAGCCTGATGTGATGACGCTCGCCAAGGCGCTGGGCAACGGCGTACCGATTGGCGCCTGTCTCGCCTCCGGAAAGGCCGCCGAGCTATTTCAGCCGGGCAATCACGGCTCTACTTTTGGCGGCAACCCGCTTGCGACACGCGCGGGATTGGCGGTTCTTGAAACCATCGAATACGATAACCTGATTGCAAACGCCGAAAACATGGGCCGCTACATGCTGGAGCAATTCAAACAGCAGCTAAACGATGTAGAAATCGTTAAAGAAATTCGCGGATTGGGGTTGATGATCGGCATCGAACTGGAGCCGGCCGAAAATAAAAATCATGCTGAGCTAGTCAAACAAGCGCTGGATGAGAATCTGCTGATCAATGTTACCGCTGATAACGTCGTGCGCCTGCTGCCACCGTTGATTATCACTAAGGAACAGGCGGATACCATCATCGACACCGTTTCCATTCTGATCAAGACGTTTTAACGTCCGAAAACCTACATAAACAAGAGATTAATGAACATGTCAAACACCAGACATTTTCTTACCCTGATGGATTTTAGCAGCGCCGAACTGCAGCAATTAATTGCGCGCGCGATTCAAATGAAACAGGAATTCAAAAGCGGCAAGATTTACGAGCCGCTGAAAAACATGACCCTGGCGATGATTTTTGAAAAATCATCCACCCGCACCCGTGTTTCTTTCGAGGCCGGCATGAACCAGTTAGGCGGACACGCCATGTTTTTATCATCCCGCGACACCCAGCTGGGACGCGGCGAACCCATTGAAGACAGCGCACGGGTGATTTCCAGCATGGTCGATGTGGTGATGATCCGCACCTTCGGACACGCTATAGTCGAAACCTTCGCGGCTCACTCCAGCGTACCGGTTATCAATGCGCTAACCGATGATTTCCACCCCTGCCAGCTTCTTGCCGATATGATGACCTATGTTGAACATCGCGGCGATATTGCCGGAAAGACAGCCGCCTATGTAGGCGACGGCAACAATATGTGTCACTCCTGGATGAACGCAGCCAAACAGTTCGGCTTTCATCTGAACATCGCCTGCCCCGAAGGTTATGAGCCTGATGCAAAACTGATGAAATCACTGGACAGCCATATTACGCTTTACCATGATGTACATGACGCCGTGAAAGGCGTTGATCTGGTCACCACCGATGTATGGGCGAGCATGGGCCAGGAAGACGAACAAAAAATCCGCGAACAGGCATTCAAGTCATTCAAAGTGGATTCCGCAGTGATGGAGCTCGCCAATAAAGACGCGCTATTCATGCACTGCCTCCCGGCGCACCGCGAGGAAGAAGTCAGCGCAGCCGTGATTGACGGACCACAAAGCGTGGTCTGGGATGAAGCCGAAAATCGTTTACATGCGCAGAAGGCGTTGCTTGAAGCATTGGTTACAGGACTACACTAAGAACTTCGCAAAGGGAAATTGACAACAAACACCATGGCATCTCACCAGCAAGAAACCGCATTACGGCGCACCTTTGCGATTATTTCACACCCCGATGCGGGTAAAACCACGATCACCGAAAAACTGCTGTTGTTCGGCGGCGCTATCCAGCTTGCCGGTTCTGTCAAGGGGCGCAAGGCGGCGCGCCACGCCACCTCTGACTGGATGGCAATGGAGAAGGATCGCGGCATCTCGGTGAGTTCTTCGGTAATGCAGTTCCCCTATTGTCTTGGCGAAGGCGAAGACAAAATCGTTAACCTGCTGGATACGCCCGGCCATGAAGATTTCTCGGAAGACACCTATCGCGTGCTGACCGCGGTTGACTCGGCGCTGATGGTGATTGACGTCGCCAAAGGCGTTGAGGAGCGCACCATCAAGCTAATGGACGTATGCCGCCTGCGCGATACGCCGATCATGACCTTCATTAACAAGCTGGATCGCGAAGGCCGTGACCCGATTGACCTGCTGGATGAAGTCGAAAGCGTGCTTAAAATTCGCTGTGCGCCGATTACCTGGCCGATCGGCATGGGTAAGCGACTTAAAGGCGTTTATCATATTCGCAACAATACTGTGCATCTGTACGACCCAAACCACGAAGGCAGGATTCAGCATGGCGAAATCATCGAAGGACTCGACAACCCGCGCCTGGATGAACTACTCGGCGATCAGGCTAATGAACTGCGTGAAGAAATTGAACTAGTGCAGGGCGCAAGCAATGAATTTAACCACGAGGAATACCTGCGTGGCGAACTGACGCCGGTGTTTTTCGGCTCTGCAATGAATAATTTTGGCGTGGCGGAGTTACTCGCCGACTTTGTTGAATATGCGCCCGCTCCACAACCGCGCCCGACAACCACCCGCGAAGTCTCCCCCGAAGAAGAAAAATTCAGCGGCTTTGTGTTTAAAATACAAGCCAATATGGATCCGCAACATCGCGACCGCGTCGCTTTCA
>JANTHA010000256.1 GCA_024762625.1 Thiotrichaceae bacterium | reverse complement strand
TATGTATTAGTATTTTCTGATATAGAAACAAACCCCGGATTCATTAACAAAGTTTAAACCAAGAGAAAACCATGAAACTGACTACAAAAGGTCGTTATGCCGTAACCGCCATGCTGGATTTATCCCTGCATAATCAAAAGGGCCCGGTTTCCCTGGCCGAGATTTCCGAGCGTCAAAACATTTCGCTTTCCTATCTTGAGCAACTCTTTTCCAAACTTCGCAAGCAGGGATTGGTAAACAGTATGCGCGGGCCTGGCGGTGGTTACAGTTTAAGTCGCGAGCCGAAAGATATCGCAATTTCAAACATTATCATGGCGGTGGATGAGAATCTGGATGTGACCAATTGCGGCAATGCAGCGGGCGGGTGTCACGAGACCACCAAGCGTTGTTTGACCCATAACCTGTGGATGGATTTGAGTCACCGTATTCAGGATTTTCTTGAAGGCATTTCGCTGGAGGAAATGATGTCCAGAAAAGATGTGCTAGCCGTTGCGAGCAGGCAGGATTCAGATCGTACGCCGGGCGCCAATCCTGTGATGAATGGCGTGAACAGCCGTGAAAATTTAATTAATTTACCCGATGCGAGGTAGTTGACAGGCCAATTATGTGCTACCCAGGCTTGTGAACCCGTTTCAATATAGGAATAACAGTATGACCAAGGTAAAAACCCCGATTTATATGGACTACTCGGCGACTACGCCGGCAGACCCGCGCGTAGCCGATAAAATGTGCCAGTATTTAACGCCGGATGGAATTTTTGGCAATCCCGCGTCCAGCAGTCACAGTTTTGGCTGGGCGGCTGACGATGCGGTCAAGAAGGCGCGCTCCCAGGTGGCTGATCTTGTTAATGCTGATCCGCGCGAAATTGTCTGGACCAGCGGCGCGACCGAATCGGATAACCTTGCGATCAAGGGCGCGGCGCATTTTAATGTGCGCAAGGGCAAGCACATCGTTACCATGAAGACCGAGCATAAAGCCGTGCTGGATAGTTGTCGCCAGTTGGAGCGCGAAGGCTACGAGGTGACCTATCTTGATCCGATGGACAACGGTCTGCTTGACATTGATGTGTTCAAGGCCGCGTTGCGCGATGACACTACGCTGGTTTCCATTATGCATGTGAATAATGAAATCGGCGTGATTCAGGATATTGCCGCGATTGGCGAAATTTGCCGCGACCGCAAAATCACCTTTCACGTCGATGCGGCGCAAAGCGCAGGAAAAGTGCCGATTGATTTGTCTACCTTGAAAGTTGACCTGATGAGTTTTTCAGCGCACAAGATTTATGGCCCTAAAGGCATCGGCGCATTGTATGTGCGCCGCAAGCCGCGCACCCGCATTGAGGCGCAAATGCACGGCGGCGGACATGAACGCGGCATGCGCTCCGGCACGCTCGCAACCCACCAGATAGTCGGCATGGGCGAGGCGTTTGAAATCGCCAAAAATGAAATGGCGACAGAAAATGATCGTTTGTTAATGCTGCGCAACCGTTTGTATGATGGCCTTAAGGACATGGAGGAAGTCTATGTCAATGGCGACCTTGAACAGCGCGTCGCAGGCAATCTGAATATCAGTTTCAACTTTGTCGAGGGTGAAAGCCTGATGATGTCCTTGAAAGACATTGCGGTATCCTCCGGCTCCGCCTGCACCAGCGCATCACTTGAGCCGAGCTATGTGTTGCGGGCGCTGGGCAGAAACGATGAACTGGCGCATAGTTCGCTGCGCTTCACTATCGGACGTTTTACAACGGTGGAAGAAGTCGATTATGCGATTGAACAAACGCGCGCAGCGGTTGAAAAACTGCGTGAGTTGTCCCCATTATGGGATATGTACAAGGAAGGCATTGATCTTGATTCGGTGCAATGGGCGGCTCATTAAATTAAAGTATTTTAATAAGGAATTTTACGAGGTAGAAAATTATGGCTTACAGTGAAAAGGTTATTGACCATTATGAAAACCCGCGCAATGTGGGCGCAATGGATAAAGATGCAAAGGAAGTGGGAACCGGTATGGTGGGCGCGCCCGCCTGTGGCGACGTGATGAAACTTCAAATCAAGGTTGGCGATGACGGCGTTATTGAAGACGCCAAATTCAAAACCTATGGTTGTGGTTCGGCGATTGCATCATCCAGCCTGCTGACCGAATGGGTTAAAGGTAAATCCCTGGATGAGGTTCAGGCGATCAAAAATACTGATATTGCCGAAGAACTGGAATTACCGCCTGTTAAAGTGCACTGTTCGGTTTTGGCTGAAGACGCGATCAAGGCAGCGATTGCTGATTATCAGAGTAAGCAGCAGCAGTAACAGTCTTTAGCTTAGCAAGACAGGGGAGCATTCATGGCGATTACATTGACAGATAAGGCGGCCGAGCGGGTTCGCTCATTCCTGGAAAATCGCGGTAAGGGCGTCGGTTTGCGTCTGGGCGTTAAAACGCATGGTTGCTCCGGCATGGCCTATGTGATGGAATTTGCGGATGATATTGATGAAAATGACACCGTATTTGAAGACCATGGCATCAAGATCATCGTAGATCCTAAAAGCCTGGTCTATCTGGACGGTACGGAAATGGATTTTGCAAAGGAAGGACTGAACGAAGGCTTCAAATTCAATAATCCCAATGAATCCGGAAGTTGTGGCTGCGGCGAAAGTTTTACGGTTTAGACATCCTTTCCTCAAGCTAAAATACGCCCCTTATGCTCGATTTTAATCAAAACTATTTTGAGCTGTTCGGCCTGCCTGAGCAGTTTGAAATAGATTCCGCCAAACTGGCCGCCGCATTTCGCGAACTACAGGCAAAATATCACCCTGATCGCTTCATGGATGCTGATGACAAGGCGCGCCGCGCCGCGCTGCAAGCGACAGGCTACATCAATGAAGCCCATGAAACACTTAAATCATCCCGCTTACGCGCCCGTTACTTGCTGCAACTGAAAGGCGTCGATTTTGATGATGAAGTTGACACCACCAGCGATGCGGCTTTTCTGATGCATCAGATGGAAATGCGCGAAGCGCTTGAGGATGCCGTCAATGCGGCTGATCCACTGGCGAGGCTGGATGATGTGGCGCAGCAAATCAGCGGTGAAGCGGATGCGCTAAAAGACGAATTTGTGGATAATCTGGAAGCAGGCAAACTGGAAGAGGCGAAGGAAGCGGTTCTGAAAATGAAGTTTTTCGAGCGCCTTTGTCAGGAATCCAGGGATTTGACTGAAAAACTCGAAGACGAACTTTTTTAAATTTGTACATTAAGACTCGTGCATTATTCGTGCATTAATATACTGTAGTACATAACGATATGGTAACTATTCAGCGTGTTTAGATTTTGGTTCAGTTCAAGGCATTTTCGCACGGAAAATGTGAGCATATATCAAATATGTGACCATTTGAGTACGAAA
>JANTHA010000255.1 GCA_024762625.1 Thiotrichaceae bacterium | reverse complement strand
ATGGCGACCGCCATATGATCATGGGTGATTATTTCTTTGTCACGCCGAGTGACTCACTCGCGATCATGGCCGCCAATGCAAGACTGATACCCGCCTACAAAAACGGCATCAAAGGCATTGGCCGCTCCATGCCAACCAGCCAGGCCGCCGACCTGGTCGCCAAAAAACTGGGAGTCGACTATTATGAAACCCCGACTGGCTGGAAATTTTTCGGCAACCTGCTTGATGACGACCGCATCACCCTCTGTGGCGAAGAAAGTTTCGGCGCGGGATCAAACCATATTCGCGAGAAAGACGGCATCTGGGCGGTGCTTTTCTGGCTGAACATACTCGCGGAACGAAAACTCAGTGTAGAGGATATTGTACGTCAACACTGGGCTGAATATGGCCGTAACTACTATACCCGCCATGATTATGAAAACATCCCTGTTGAGCAGGCCAACAAGCTCATGAGTAATTTGCAGGACAGCCTTGAAACACTGCCTGGCAGACATTTCAACGAACGCAGTATTACGCTGGCCGACGATTTCAGCTATCACGACCCGGTCGATCAGTCCGTCAGCGAACACCAGGGTATTCGCATCCTGTTCGATGATGGTTCACGAATTGTGTTCCGCCTCTCGGGAACAGGTACAGAAGGCGCAACGCTGCGTCTTTATGTGGAACGCTATGTAAAAGACATTGAACAGCACGACCTGGATACGCAGGAAGCGCTCTATGATCTACTCGAAACCGCCGAACTCATCGCGAATATCATCGGTTATACCGGAATGCATGAGCCGACTGTGATTACCTGAGTACTTCTCATTTTTTTAAGCACAATAAAAAAGTATCCAAAGGCTTGATAAATATCAATACTTCTTGTCTGATTCATGGCTACTCTAAAAGTCTTCGTTAAGGGCAATACCAGGCGTCATACCAAGACCATGACAAGAACTCAAGCAAACAGGCGGGCTACTTGCATGACAATGCCAGGTAGTTTCCTTAACCTTCCATAAGAGATAGTTTAAAGCGCTGCCGCCCATGCTAGACTGCGTCGTCACAGACAGGTCTATTGGATAAAGCACACTAGGAGAATTCATCTACATGTTAGTATCAGAAACAATGACGACAAGCGTTAAAACCGCTAAAGCCGACACGCCGGTAAAAGAGCTGGCTAATATCATGTGTCTTAACAATATCAGCGGTCTTCCCGTTATTGATGACGAAGGCAATATTGTGGGCATCGTCTCTGAAAAGGATTTATTAAAAAAGATGTTTCCTGACATGAAAGAGATTGCTGATGAAGGAAAACCGGATTTCGAAGAAATGGAAAAAAAGTATTCTGACGCACTGGAACTGATAGCCGATGACATCATGACCAAAAACGTATCATCCGTTACTTCCGATATGCCAATCATGAAAGCTGCTTCATTAATGTGTGTGCGCAACATACGCCGGATCCCGGTCGTTGACGGCGGCAAACTGGTAGGCATTATCAGTATTGGCGATGTACACAAAGCCATTTATCAGAATACGCTGACAGCCTGAAATCTGATTCCTGTAATCCTGCATCAAACCTGCTTTGATTCTAAAATTACGGTTCGAGCGTCTTTAAGACGCTCCTAATCATTATTATTTTGTTCTAACCATGTTCAATCAGGGTTCCCCAGGTTCCAGTCTGATCGCGGTAAATTCTGAGTCGTGAAAAACTGGCATGGCCAACATTGAGGCGAAACAGGTTTTCATCCTGCATCCCCAGTATCGACATCAGGATAACCCGGATCACGCCAGCGTGAGACACCAGCAACACATGCTGGCCTTCATATTTCATGGCGATCTGCTTAAACGCCTTTAAAATCCGGCTACGGAAATCATGAAAGCTTTCACCGCGCGGCGGCGTTTCCCAGGTCGGGTTTTGCCACCAGGCTTGCAATGCCTCCGCTTCGCTTTGCAACAATTGATCAGGCGAGAGTCCTTCCCAGTCGCCAAAATGAATTTCTTGTAGCTGCTCATTGATGTGTAATGTAAGGTCTTCTTCCTCAGCCAGCGATTCTGCAAACTCATGACAACGCTGTAGCGGCGATGTCATGATCACATCCCAGCCTGATTTATCTTCAAGCGCATCCTGCATTTGTCGCCATCCGACATCGCTCAAGATGTCATCGCTACTGCCGCGAAACACCTCGCCGCCTTCAACTTCACCGTGGCGCAACAGGTCAATCACAGTGGTGCTCGCGACAGTACCGGATGACTGCGTTTCGCCAGTAGTTGTATCAATGGGCGCCGAAGAAAATGTGGCTTTTTCAGATGTCATGAAAAGTGAAAATTCACAAAATAAGTGACAGAGAACCTAGCAGAATAAATAGCAGAAGACGCTACAGAATGAATTGTTGCGAAATTCGTAAAACAGCCCTGATTAATCATAACGTACATCTATGATTTCGTATTCCCGAATACCCGCTGGCGCTTCCACCACGGCGACTTCTCCTTCTTCCTTGCCGATCATGGCGCGCGCAATGGGGGAGGAAACGGCAATCTTGTTTTGCTTGATATCGGCTTCAATATCGCCAACAATCTGATAAGTAACGGTTTCTTCGCTATCCAGGTCTTCCAGTTCAACCGTTGCGCCAAACACAACCCGACCCTCCACATTAAGACTCGCGACATCAATAATCTGCGCCGTGGACAACACGGATTCTAGCTCCTGAATTCTGCCTTCGGCAAAACTCTGTTGTTCGCGCGCAGCGTGGTACTCCGCATTTTCCTTGAGATCGCCGTGCTCGCGGGCTGTAGCGATCGCCTCGACGATGCGTGGACGGATAACCGTTTTCAATTCATTCAATTCTTCTTTTAAACGCTCTGCGCCTTTACTGGTAAGGGGAACTCTCTGCATGATTACCTCTTTATTGGTTGACGACAGCACCACACTGTTCAATCAGTGTAAATCCTGTAAACGATAGACCTCTTCCTTGTCCTGATGTTTCATTGCCTGACACAAGGCCCATGCGCCGGTAATAGTCGTAGTATAGGTTACTTTACCCTGCAATGCTTCGCGACGGATTTCAAATGAATCTTCAATGGCCTTTTTACCTTCCGTGGTATTGACAATCAGGTTGACCTGTTCGTTTTTAATCAAATCGACAATGTGTGGCCGCCCTTCTCTCACTTTATTCACGATACCGGCTTCCATACCCGCCTCTTTGAGCACTTTTGCCGTACCGCGGGTTGCAAGCAGCTTAAAATCCAGTTCCTTGAGCAAGCGCGCGATATCCACCACCGCCTTTCGATCCGCCTCGCGCACGCTGAGGAAAGCGATGCCGCCCTGAGTTGGAAAATCTACATTCGCCGCACGCTGTGATTTTCCATAAGCTTCTGCAAATGTTTTGCCGACGCCCATAACTTCACCCGTTGATTTCATCTCGGGCCCCAGTATCGGGTCAACGCC
>JANTHA010000254.1 GCA_024762625.1 Thiotrichaceae bacterium | reverse complement strand
CAATGGCGAAGTCGTTATTGTTGATGAATTCACCGGGCGCACCATGCCTGGCAGACGCTGGTCCGAGGGTTTGCATCAGGCGGTTGAGGCCAAGGAAGGGGTGAAAATAAACCCCGAAAACCAGACCATGGCGTCGATCACCTTCCAGAATTATTTCCGTCTGTATGACAAACTCTCGGGCATGACGGGCACAGCCGATACCGAGGCTTTTGAGTTACAGGAAATTTATGGGCTGGAAGTCGTGGTCATTCCCGGCAACAAACCGTTGGCGCGTATTGACAGTAATGACCTGGTCTATATGACTGAAGAGGAGAAATACGAGGCGATCGCCGAAGAAATCGCCTATTGCCAGAAAAAAGGCCAGCCTGTTCTGGTTGGAACCGCCTCCATTGAAAGTTCAGAACACCTGTCGGGTCTTCTCAATAAAATGGGCGTCAAGCACGAAGTATTAAACGCCAAACAGCATGAACGCGAGGCGCATATTATTGAAAATGCGGGTCGCCCAGGCGCATTGACTATTGCCACCAATATGGCGGGCCGCGGTACGGATATCGTGCTGGGTGGTTCGCTGGAAGCAGAACTAAAGGCGCTAGGCGAAGACGCCAGTGAAGTGGAAATCGCCAAGGTTAAAGCTGACTGGAAAAAACGCCATGACGCAGTGATAAAAGCAGGCGGTTTGCATATTATCGGTACAGAACGTCATGAATCACGTCGTATAGATAATCAGCTGCGTGGTCGTTCGGCGCGTCAGGGCGATCCAGGCTCCTCGCGGTTCTTCCTGTCGCTGGAAGATAATCTGATGCGCATATTTGCATCCGACCGCGTCAAGGCGATCATGCAGCGACTCGGTATGGAGCGCGGTCAGGCGATTGAAGCAAAAATGGTTTCAAAGTCCATTGAAAATGCGCAACGCAAGGTCGAAGGACATAACTTTGATATTCGTAAAAACCTGCTTGAATATGATGATGTGGCCAATGACCAGCGTAAAGTGGTGTATGAACAGCGCTCTGATCTACTCGAAGCAGCTGATGTCGCCGAAGATATTGAATCGTTTATCTACGATGTCGTTGATAGCACGATTGATATGTATATTCCGCCGAATAGCCTGGATGAGCAGTGGGATGTCGCCGGCCTGATGAAAGCCTTCAAGGAAGATTTTGGATTGGACATGGATATTCAGGGTTGGCTGGATGCGGATGATTCACTTCATGAAGAAACGCTGCGCGACAAGATACAGGAAACCGTTTCAACCGCAATCAAACTCAAGGAAGAATTGATCGGCGCAGAGAATATGCGTCGCCTGGAGCGCGATGTGATGTTGCATGTGCTGGATACGCACTGGAAAGAACACCTCGCTTCCATGGACTACCTGCGTCAAAGCGTTGGTCTTCGCGGCTATGCGCAAAAGGATCCCAAGCAGGAATACAAGCGCGAAGCCTTTGAAATGTTCGAGCAGATGCTGGGTAAAATCAAGCATGATGTGGTGGCCTTTTTGACCAAGCTGGAAATCACCATGCCAGAAGAAGTAGAGTCGCTGGAACAGCAGTATCAGAAGAATCAGGATGTGGATCTTGATTTTGTCCATGAAGAAGCTGAAAACACACTCGCGCCTGCAGAATCTGTTGATGAATTTACGCCAGAAGCGATGAAGCCATTTAAACGCGTTGAAGAGAAAGTAGGGCGTAATGAACCTTGTCCTTGCGGCTCTGGAAAAAAATTCAAACACTGTCATGGCAAATTGAGCTGATGGCGGTTAATCTGCATGCGCCATCATCCCTGAACCCGGTAAAAGGGGTTCGTCTTGCAAGTCTTGAGGCAAATATCCGGTATCAGGGTCGCGATGACCTGACCCTGATCGAACTGGCTGAAGGCAGCGAGGCGGCGGGCGTATTTACCCAAAACGTCTTTTGCGCTGCGCCGGTGACGGTGTGTCGCGAACATCTTGCTAAAACGGAAGGCGTGCGTTACCTGATTATCAATGCAGGCAACGCCAATGCGGGAACCGGCGAAGAAGGCCTGACTTCGGCGCGAATGATTTGCGCCGAAGTGGCGGATCAGGGCATGGCCGCGCTTGACAGTGTGCTGCCTTTTTCCACCGGCGTGATCGGCGAGCAGCTGCCGTACTGGAAAATTGTCGAACGGGTTCCCGAACTCATCGAAGGCTTGTCCGAAAACCACTGGATGAAAGCCGCCGCCGCCATCATGACCACTGATACGGTATTAAAAGGCGTCAGTCAATCGATTCAGATCAAGGGTAAAACAGTCAACATCACCGGCATCGCGAAGGGCGCGGGCATGATTGAGCCGAATATGGCGACCCTGCTGGCCTTTATTGCAACCGATGCTGAGATTGGCAGGCATGATTTGCAACAGATTCTGGACGATGCCGTCGCGGATTCATTCAACAGCATTACCGTAGACGGCGACACCTCCACCAATGACTCGTTGGTATTGATGGCGACCGGTCAATCCGGCGTAGCGCTGGATGATGACAGGGAGCAGATTATCGCCGCCATCCACGAAGTCTGCCAGCAATTGGCGCAAGCGATTATCCGCGATGCGGAAGGCGCAACCAAGTTTGTTACAATCAAAGTGGAAGCCGCGCCCGACAGGGAATACGCGCGCGAAATCGCCTATACCGTGGCGCGTTCGCCTCTGGTCAAAACAGCGCTTTTTGCCAGCGACCCTAACTGGGGACGCATTCTCGCTGCGATAGGCCGTGCGCCGGTAAAAGACCTTAATATTGATAAGCTGGCACTGTGGCTTGGCGACACACAACTAATCGAAGCAGGTCAACCGCTTGAAAGCTATACGGAAGAGCAGGGTCAGGCGGAAATGGACAAGGATGAAATCACCATCAGCATTCGTCTTGATAATGGCGATGCCAGCGCCACGATATGGACATCGGATCTATCCCATGAATATGTGCGGATTAATGCAGAATACAGAAGCTAGCACGGTATATTAGCGCCAAAACAAGCCAATATACGCCAAAATAAAAGAGGAATCGGCACAGTAATGATGAAAAAAAGCATGTTAATCCTGATGCTTGCGGTATCCGCCAGTCCGCTAAACGCGACACAGGTTTCACCTGTTAAAATTTCACCTATCAAAGACGCCTCTGTTGATTGCAATGCGATCCGCGCCAAATACCATTGTCCTGTTCAGAAACACCAGATCAGCCTCAGCTTTGACGATGGCCCTGGTAGTGTGACGCCACAAATTCTGGATATCCTTAAAAAGGAGCACATCAAGGCGACTTTTTTTATCCTCGGTAACAAGATTGATTGCGCGCGCTACAAGCCGGGAAGTCAATCACTGGCGCTATGCCGCCAGCGTTTCGCAACGCTCAGGCGCATCAAGCAGGAAGGGCATGAGATCGGTTCGCACAGCTATGAACATTACCATCATTCCGAATTGACGCCTGCACAATTGAACCAGACCATCAGCCGTTCA
>JANTHA010000253.1 GCA_024762625.1 Thiotrichaceae bacterium | reverse complement strand
TCAGTGGACTCTGTGTCTCCGTGGCAATGATCGCGTATCATTCTATTCCAAGAATCTTACGCGACATAGTGATGCGGCTGGCAATAGAAGGATGGCTGTGAAAGAGAAATTCCACCAATGGATGGGGCTCTTTATCCGCCAGATTCATCTCGCTCAGTTTTTCCATGGCGCTGATAAAAGCCTGCGCATTTGTGCTGTTGGCCAGCGCGTAGCGATCCGCCTGCCGTTCATTTCTGCGGGAAAGTATATTGGACAGAGGCGTCGTAATAAAAGCGATAATGCTCAGAATCAGAGAAAGCAGCGGCAATGCCGCCAGGTCAGCCGGTCCGCTGTAACCCATGCCGCCAAGCCAATCCTGATAGAAATAATCGGCGATAAACAGGCTTATGAATGTAATCAATGTTCCCGTGATAACGCCCTGCGCCAGGTGTTTGTGTAAATAATGCCCCACTTCATGGGCAAAGACCGCTTCTATTTCATCAACGCTAAAATTATCAAGAAGCGTATCGCCAAGAATGATACGCCGCGTTTTTCCGATTCCCGTAAAGGCGGCGTTAGCCTTTTTGGTGCTCTTGCTCATATCAAAACGAAAAATACCTTCAAGATGAAACCGGCCTTTTTCGGCAAGAGCTTTCATACGCTGCAATAATTCTTCATTTTCCAGAGGCTCAAATTTATTAAAAAGGGGCAAAATGAATTGCGGAGTGATGCGTCCGATGATGATGGTAAAAACAAAAATCACAACCGCTGTCCACAACCACCACGTTTGAGGATAGTTTATTAAAAAGAAATAGAAAACAAGAATAATGGGAATGAGTAAAACGATTCCCACAAGAAAGGCTTTGGTCTGTTCCCAGAGCCAGGCGCCAAAACTCTGATTGGAAAGCTGAAAGCGGTGCTCCAGCCAATAGCCGCTGATATAACTGAGCGGAAAGGAAATAAAAGAATAAGCGATTCCCAATCCGGCTAAAAAAAGCAGCAATTGCAGATAGGGATTAGCAACCTGCGCCGTTACCCAGGAACGCCATTCAACTGAGTAGCCGCCAAAGATAAATGCGACCAGCAAGATCAGCGAAATAATCGTTTCACTAATGCTAAGCGCCAATTTTATATTTTCATAACGTTTTGCCCTTTTGTCTTGCATAATTTTTTCCTCATTATATGTAAGGCGGCAAGTTTACGAATGCTCTTTATCAGACGCAAAAAAACTATCAAACGAATAGCGGCAGGCAATTGTATCCTATCACTTACAAAGAAAAATTTGGAGTGAATTGACTGGGCTGTGTCCGGAGCAGGCGGATCAATTCAGCATCGATACCCGTCTGACGGGTATAGCCGGACAGGCAGCCGATGTACTCCCAAAAAAGAATTATCTCCTAATGGGGTAATGCGCTTCAGACAACTTTTGTTATTGCTTGCATTCATTTGCGCTACTGATTAATTTGCTGTTTGATAATCAATTTAATCGAACTTCGGAATAAAACTATTTAAGGGAATCAGATGAAAACAATCGATTTACGCAGCGACACACTGACCAGGCCCTCCGAAGAAATGCGCCGGGCCATGGCTTCGGCCGAAGTGGGCGACGACGTTTTTGCGGAAGACCCGACTGTAAACAGGCTGCAGGAACAAATCTGTGCGCTCACAGGCAAAGAAGCGGCCCTGTTTGTTTCCAGCGGCACACAGGCCAACCAGGTCTCTGTCAATGCCCACACACAGCCGGGCGACGAAGTCATTTGCGAAGAACGCTGTCATATCTACAATTATGAAGCGGGCGCTCCGGCGGTGCTGTCCGCTGTGCAGCTCCATCCGCTGCCGGGGAAATACGGCATACTCGATGCAGAAGACGTGGAGCTGGCCATTCGTCCCACGGACCATCACTTTGCCCAAACCCGGCTGATAACGCTTGAGAACACGCACAACCGCTGGGGCGGTACCGTGTACCCGCTGGAAGAAATCAAAAAAATCCATAAATTGGCTAAGAATCACAAACTAAAAATGCATCTGGACGGCGCCCGTCTATGGAATGCCAGCATAGCCAGCGGTATCTCCATTAAAGAATACGCCCGCTATTTTGACTCGGTTTCGCTATGCTTTTCCAAAGGGCTGGGCGCGCCTGTGGGTTCGGTTATTGCCGGCAGCAAAGATTTTATCGAACGCGCCCACCGCTACCGCAAGCTGTACGGCGGCGGCATGCGCCAGGCCGGCATTATCGCCGCCGGGGCCATCTTTGCCATGGAACACAATTTTGAACGTCTGGCCGAAGACCACAACCGGGCGCGAACTCTTGCCGAAGCTATAAATGAACTGCCTGGATTTGTGGTCAATCTGCAAACTGTGCAAACCAACATCGTGATCATCGATACCAGCCTGAATGACAAAGGCGCCGCGGATATTGCAGCCGATCTTGCTGAAAGAGGGATTAAGATGATCGCCTTTTCTCCCACACGGCTCAGAGCTGTTACCCATCTTCATATCACAGATGAGGATATTGAGCAAACGATTCATATCTTGAAAGAATATGCGCAATAAAGGAGAAGAGGGTAAGTAGTTGGTAGTTGGCAGTTGGCGGTTTACAGTTGGCAGTTGGCAGTTACCACTATCGAGTATCGAGTAACCAGTAACCGGAAAAGATTTTATGCATATCATTATCATCGGCGCCGGAGATGTGGGATTTACACTGGCCAAGTTACTCTCTTATGAGCGCCACAATATCGTAGTCATCGAACAGGACGCGGAAAAATACGCCCATGCAAGCGATACGCTGGACGCCCAGGTTTATCATGGCAGCGGCAGCAGTTTTCCCCTGTTAAAAAAGGCGGGCATAGAAAAAGCGGATATGCTGGTGGCGGTTTCAAATTCCGACGAAGTGAACCTGCTGACCGCCATTATGGCCAAAAATTATAACGTGCCCAAAACAGTGGCGCGCATTAAAAACAGGGATTTTTTACGCGACGACTCCCCTTTGAGCGCCGAAAAGTTAAATATTGATCTGCTCATCCACCCCGAATCGATTGCCGCCAACAGTGTGGTTACTTTGCTGAAGCAAAGCGCCGCCAGCGATATCATCGAGTTTGCCAGGGGCAGCATTGTGCTGATGGGCATTCAGCTCGACGACAACGCCCCTATTCTGCGCAAATCTTTGCTGGAACTGACGCGGGAAATGCCGCATCTTCCCTTCCGTACCATCGCCATTCAGCGTAAAGATATTACCAAAATTCCCACAGGCGCGGATATGTTTCTGCCCAACGACCGCATCTTTGTTGTGACGCCAAAGGAATATACCGCAGAACTGATGCGCGTGGCGGGCAAAGAAAATGTGCGAATCAACGATGTTATGATTCTGGGTGGCGGACAAACCGGCTATCTTATCGCCCATCAATTGGAGAGTAAATTCAATGTTAAAATCATTGAATCGAACGCCGATAAATCGGTTGATCTTGCAGAACATTTAGATAAGAGTCTGG
>JANTHA010000252.1 GCA_024762625.1 Thiotrichaceae bacterium | reverse complement strand
TTTTTGAAATCAAACGCGGTGACAGTCACTTCGATCTGGCGAATATGATCCGCGACCTGAATGATCCATCGGTAGATTTTAATACCCAGGTTATGGGTAAGTATTTCAATCAGGATAATTACCTGACCTGGTTTGCGGTCAATCTGTTGCTGAACAATCAGGATACGCATTTCCACAACTATTATCTGTATAACCCGAAGGACAAGGACGATTTCTATCTGATTCCATGGGACTATGACAGCGCCCTGGGCATGGTTCCAGATGAGCCTGAAATAACCGAAGCGCGTTTGCCGCGCTGGTGGTTATCGCACGCCAATTACTGGGAAATCACATTGCATCAGCGTTTTCTGAGCCAGCCGGGTAATCTGCAATTGCTGGCTGATGCAGTGACCGAGATCAAAAACAAATACCTGACGCCCGAAAAAATTGCAGCAAAACGGGATGCTTATTATGACATTGCTTTTCCCGTAATCAGGAATACGCAAGACTGGGATTACCTGTATATTGGCGACACAAACCCGGAACAGGTAGCCGCCTACGATCAGATCTTTGCGAAACTGTCGCGCCAGGTTGATATTCAATATGACCGATTCATGACGCGCCTCTATGACCCGATGACGTTCAAAATGAATGCGCCTGAAATTTCAGATAACTTTAGTCAGGATAGCAATATCCTTTTTAGCTGGCGTGAATCCAGAAGTCTGATTGGCCAGACCATTCGTTATGATCTGGATATTGCTACTGACAGGGAATTTGTTGAGGGAACGGTCGTTGAGCATATCAGCGGGATTTCAGGTTTAAGTCATCTGCTTCACTGGACGCACCCCAAAGGCGATTACTATTTTCGCGTCATTGCACGCGATGCGGATGCGCCGCAACAGCACTGGCAGGTCGCATTGAACGGATCGCTGACTTATAACAACAGCTGGGTGGAGCTACATGGGGTTGAATATGTTTATATCCCTGAAGATGGCGATTTAAATGCGCCGCAAGCCCCAACCGAACCGCCTGTGCAGGAACCCGAGCCAGAGCCAGACCCGCCACAACAAACAGAGGACGAACAATCGCCATCTACAGTGAGCTCTCAATCAGGCGGTGGCGGTATCTCCAATGGTTTGTTGTTGATGTTGTCGCTGATAGCTTTGGCGCAATCGCGTAAATATAAGGCTAACATTCGCGCCTGAATCGCATCAATTCAGAAAGTCTGCTTGCATCGGGTCTGTGGCCTGTGGCTTAATTCAATTATCTCAATTCGAATGGATGTGTAACATGCCGATTATTAGCAGCTCGTTTCCTAATGCGCGCATGCGCCGTATGCGCCGCGATGAGTTTTCACGCCGCCTGATGCGCGAGAATGTGTTGACTTGCGATGACCTGATTTACCCGGTATTTGTCATTGAGGGGGACAATCAACGCGAAGCGGTTGCCTCCATGCCGGGTGTGGAGCGCAAGAGTATTGACCTGATCGTAGAGGAAGCCGGAGAGATCGCAGCGCTGGGCGTGCCCGCCATGGCTCTGTTTCCGGTGGTGGGCGCAGAGCGGAAGTCGGATGGCGCAGAGGAAGCCTTCAATCCAGATGGCTTGGCGCAACGCGCGGTGCGCGCGATCAAGCAAGCCGTTCCGGAACTCGGCGTGATCACCGATGTGGCGCTGGATCCCTTTACCTCGCATGGACAGGATGGTCTGATGAACGAGGAAGGCTACATCATGAATGATGAGACGGTCGAGGTGTTAATCAGGCAGGCGCTGTCACATGCGCAGGCGGGCGCTGATGTGGTTGCGCCCTCGGACATGATGGATGGCCGTATTGGCGGCATACGCGCGGCGCTGGAACAGGCGGGTCATGTCAACACAAGGATTCTGGCCTACTCAGCCAAATACGCCTCCAGTTTTTATGGGCCGTTTCGCGATGCGGTCGGCTCGGCCGGCAATCTGGGTTCGGGTAATAAATACAGCTATCAGCAGGATCCGGCCAACTCGGATGAAGCGCTCTATGAGGTCGCGCTGGATTTACAGGAAGGCGCAGACATGGTGATGATCAAACCCGGCATGCCGTATCTGGACATCGTGCGGCGCGTCAAGGACGAATTCAAGGCGCCCACCTATGTCTATCAGGTCAGCGGCGAATATGCGATGCTCAAGGCGGCGGCGCAAAACGGCTGGCTAGATGAAAAGGCCGTGGTGCTGGAATCCCTGCTGGGCATGAAGCGCGCCGGCGCGGATGGCATATTGACCTATTACGCCAAAACGGTGGCGAAGTGGTTGTCGGAATAAGGACATTTGTCAGAATAAAGGATAGAAAGCGGTTTGAATTCTGATCAAATCCAGTTTTTGCAACGGATTCGTCATGCCCGGACAGACTCTCAGGGAGTTAATCAAGGGTGATTATTCGGTACTGTAGGTAGCGTAATCCCAATACTTATTTCCAGGACTTCGGGGGCCAGTCCAGTTGCGCCTTAGCAGTTCTTTAGCGACATAATGATTAAGAAAACCGTGACCAACGAAAAGAACGCCATGATGTTCGCCAGCCAGTTCAATAAGCTTATCTGAAGCCTGTCTGGCGCGGGCTTTAGCATTCGAAAACGACTCGGTATTTTGCGAAAAACCTAAAAACCATAAGCCGCGAAGCACGATAACCCAATATTTTAGAGGCATCTTGATCGGCGCATAAATTGAAGCGTTATCAAAATAGGGCGGGTTCATCTCTCTGAACAAATCCGATGAAACATGGATGGCGTCTGCGCCAAGCGCCTTTGCGGATTGAATGGAGCGAGGAAAATCACTACAGACAACACACTGGTGCTGATTAACTAAACCGAGGGTTTCTTCAGGCGGGTTTCCGACAATGCTCGATGTATCATATTCTTTTTCGATTTGTCTTAAATCAGCGCCTTTAATGCTTCTTTCCCACTCAAAATCGGGTTTGCCGTGTCTTAATAGGGTGATGTGCATTTGTTCTGGTTTCTAACTGAGCCTTTTTCCAGGGTCAACATAATCCATCAGATGAGTCGGAGGCCGCCTGGTTAAATGAGAACGCATGACGATTCATTTGACGACACAGACCACGTTAACTTGCTGCGGCTGGTCGCCCTGTTTGAAATTTTCAATTTCCCGGATATTGGCGTGACAGTCTTTTTCGATCGATTTTGAAAAATGGATATTGTTAGGCGATGCATAATAAAGCGTAGCCGATGCGGTGGAATCCTTGTGCAGCAGGCTTATATTGACTTTGCCGCTGAGCGTGACGGGTTTCGCAAGGGGCAGGGTAAAACTCACTTTCAGGCGGGTGTTTCCGCCCTGGCCAAAGGTGGTCGCCCTGGCGTTTTTTGCTGGAGAAAAAGGCAATGATTTTCCGTTAAGCCTGATTTCCGTAAAATAATGCAAGGGAGCGAGATCCTTGACAAGACCGGGGCCAAACTCGTTTAAATCGGGTTTATCTTCAAGGTAAATTCGGCTGACTTCGGGATCATAGAGAAACACGATG
>JANTHA010000251.1 GCA_024762625.1 Thiotrichaceae bacterium | reverse complement strand
CGCCGCCTCGACAGCCTGTTGCGGGGCATCGTCCAGCTCCACCGGCGCACCAAACAGCGCCATGATCGCGTCGCCAATGTATTTGTCAATCACCCCATGATGCGCTTCAATCACGTCGCTCATGCCGCCAAGATAACGGTTCAGCAATAGCAGAATATCTTTCGGGTTGCGCTTTTCACAAAAGCTGGTGAATTTTCGTATATCGCTAAACAGAATCGTTGCCTGGCGATCCTCTCCGCCCAGTTCTACCCCTTTTTTAAGCAATTCGCGGGCTATTTCGGGTGAGACAACCTTGCCCAGTAAATCGCGCACCTGATCACGCTCCTGTAAGCCTTTGCTCATATGATTGACAGCCTTTGACAGCGTTCCAAGCTCATCTTTTCGCTTCAGTTTGACCGGCTTTTGATAATCCCCTGCATCGATGCTTTGTACGTTTCTGGTCAAGGCTTCTAGTGGTCTGCTCAGGCTGCGCGCGATCAAGATGGCGCTAATCAACGCAAATAACAAACCCAGACCAAACAGAATCAGCATGATGCTGCGCAATCTTAGATAGGGTTTCAAGGCCTCATTCAAAGAGCGTTGCAAAACCGCCAGCGTTTCCCCTTCTCCCGCACCTTGAATTTGCTGCACCAGGGATAAATAGGGACTGCCCTGCAACACGATATCCTGCACCTTCTGTGTAGTTATCGCGTTTTGCGCCAGCGTTTGATTTCTAAAAAAGCTTACCAGCGATTTCTGTTTTTCCTTCGGCAAGGTTGATGCAAATATTTCCCATTTATCGCCGTTTTGAAATGGTTTATGGATCAAACTCACATCCGAGTTGGTCTGCTCTGCAAGTTGTTTGCTAAAGCGATCCGTTATCCTGAAACCTATTGCAATCCAGGCGCTTGGCTCTGGCGTAAACAGGGGCATTATCACTAATTGATACGGCTTGCCATCAAGTAATTGTATTCCGCTGCTTTCACCATGTGGATCATCTTGCGCCGCCCTTTGCAAGTTATGTAATGGCCAGATTTTCTTTTCAAGGTCGGGATGTAGCGTATCCGCAATGATCTCGCCGTCCAGCGTCGCCAGCATCATCACATCAGCCATCACCCGCATACGGTGATTTTCCAGCGCCGATAAAATGGTTTCATGGTCACTGGTCGCCACCGCTTTCTTGAACGCATAATCGCCGGAAAGCAAACGCGCTTTTTCCATGAGCACGCGGTTGCGCGCGGCAATATCCTGCTTAAAGGTAAATGAAGTGAGGCTTAGGGTTTCCTCCAGATGCAGCCGCGCATTTTCCTGATTGGCCTGATTCACCGCGATAAAAACAGCCGCCAGCACCACGCTCAACAAACCAGCGATGAGTAATAATAATTGGGTTCTGAAGCTACTTAAGCCAAACATGCGCTGTTTTTTTTCGTTTATGGTAAAGGCTATTCTATTAATGGATCACTAATAATAGATCACTTAAAAACTATTGGCCTGTTAATCCGGACAATAATTCATAAGTCTTTATTCTAACGCACTTTTAACGTTCTAGAGAACGTTCAGCCTTGTACCCAAGCATTCTGACTCATTCAAGCGTTTGTGATTAAATTTTCAATCGCTTCCGCATCTGGCGAGCGGCTATACAAATCCATTACTTGTTCGGCTAATCCTCGCCAGCGTTGAAACGAAACATCCGCCAGTCGTTCCAGGGCTCCTAAATCACTCGTTTCATGCCAGCGTTCATAGGCCTCTACCATATCCGGCGCAAGGTGTTTACGCATTGCGGTCATATTGCCGAAATAAAAATGAATGGCCGCCGGTTTATTGTCGGCCACTAGCGCAGGGAGCGTTGTCATTGAATCAGCCAGATGATCGCGCACGGCGCGCAACATGATTTCGGCTTTGGTGCGCCCCAGCTTGCTCAGCATGTCATCCCAGTCATCACCTAGCAAGCGCCCCGCCTTGACTTCGCCGATTTCATGCTGGATGACATAGGGAATTTCGGCCTCGGTTATTTGATCCAGCGCCTGCTGGCTGTCCTGCTCAAAGGGATAAAAAGACATGGCGCGCGTGAGAGGATTATCCAGCCCATTTACGCGCGCATCATCCAGAATTTCCCAGATGACGCGGCGTAGAGACTCGCGACGGATGAATATCTTGTCTTTTTGCGCCATCGCGCCCGGCGCAGCCATATCGCGGGCGTATTCCCTGCCGGAAATATAAATGGTGTAGCCGTCCCTACTGATGGTCTCCTCGCGTTCAGCCACAAAAAAATGCGGGCGACAGCGTATTCCAAGGCCAGCGTTATAGACCAGATCATGTTGATCCAGCAAGGCGTTGATCAAATCATTATCGAAAGGATCATGCGCTTTGCCATTGATCTCCAGCAATTTGTAATCCTGTTCTTCTACCTGATCCCAGACGCCCTCGCGCTGAGTCAGCCAGTCTCCCACGTCATCGGTTGTGAGTAATGTTTTAAAATCAATGCCCTGCTCCCAACGGTACATTTCGCGCATTTTCAACAAATAGACGCAAAGGGTGTAATCACCTGCATGACGCGCATCGGCAATGTGGCAATTGTGTTGAACGGTTTCGATGATTTGTCTGATTTGATTATCCATGAGCCAATACTACAAGAATTTGTAGATGTATTCGCTTTTCCTTACGACTTATCTATAATCCGCAACATTTATAACAGTAGTCAATTATGCGAATACGAATCAAAACAAAATGGAGTAAGGAAGAACGCGAAGTCTCGCTAGAAGACGCAGTCAGCGTACTCGCCTTCAACAGCTGGAAAATCGGCATGCAGACCCTGCTGGAAATTGAAAATGAAGATTTTCAGATAGACACTCAACAGCAGCGTATTGAAGTTATTGAAGAAATTATGGCCTTCATGATCCAGGCGCTGGATCGCATCGTCCACCAGAATATCAATGATGAAGATCGCGCCGCGCTGATCAGTCTTTACGCAAAAAAAGTCGCCGACCATGTACAGGATAACGCGCGTGATTTCAGTGGACCAGGCGATTATCGCACACCGTTTATTAATAAGCTGAATCAACGCTTTGAAGGCTACGCCGTCACTAAATGGAATGATGACAAGGATGAGCCTGGCTTTTCCATGGGACGCGAATTCGGAACCAATATCGCTAATGTGCTTGGGCCTAAAGACAGAAAATGGGCGCTGGACTATATCCAGCAGGTCTTGATGCCGGAGTTTTTCGCATTGTTTAAAAAGACCATCAAATCGGTAGGGCTGGTTGAAGACAAAATCAAGGATGTCGATTCCACAGAACTGGATTCGCGACATGTGCTGCTTAGAGATAAGCCGGAATAAGAAACCTGGCGGAACCAAATCAGCCTATGCCGTGCAATGGATAAATTCTTACAGGCAACAAAAAAGCGGGCAATGCCCGCTTTTTTGTTGTTTATTGAAGTATTAAAACCGCATTACTTGATCCAGTTTTTGTAACCTTCCATATTATGTTCGGAACCATCGGCATAACCGGCTTCA
>JANTHA010000250.1 GCA_024762625.1 Thiotrichaceae bacterium | reverse complement strand
ATCTATTTATAAATTATATTTATTTTGCTGGATAACAGGAAGTAAGCATGAGCTCTTACAACGAAACTGATCGGGAATGGCAGGACATTGACCCTCAGGAAACACAGGACTGGATAGAGGCGCTGGACGCCATCATTGAAAGCGATGGAGTGGAACGCGCCCATTTTATCATTGAAAAATTGATTGATGAGGCGCGGCATAATGGCGCAAATCTGCCTTATTCGGCCAATACCGCCTACATCAACACCATTCCGCCTCATCTGGAAAAGCCCAACCCCGGCGATCTGGCCATCGAAAGCCGCATCCGCAGTTTCATCCGCTGGAACGCCGCCGCCATGGTGGTTCGCGCCAACCGCAAAAGCGCCGAACTGGGCGGACACATCGCATCCTTTGCTTCATCGGCAACACTCTATGATGTTGGTTTCAACCATTTCTGGCGCGCGCCATCCGCCGAACATGGCGGCGATCTCGTCTATTATCAGGGTCACATTACGCCCGGCATCTATGCGCGCTCCTACCTGGAAGGCCGCTTTGATGAAGACCAGCTCGACACTTTTCGCCAGGAGGCTGATTCTCCCGGATTATCGTCCTACCCACATCCCTGGCTGATGCCTGACTACTGGCAGTTCCCGACTGTCTCCATGGGGCTTGGTCCAATCAAATCAATCTACCAGGCGCGTTTCATGAAATACCTGCAGCACCGCGGACTGGCGGACACCAAAGATCGCCGCGTCTGGTCGTTTGTGGGCGATGGCGAAACCGACGAGCCAGAAACGCTTGGCGCAATCTCCCTGGCGGGGCGTGAAAACCTTGATAACCTGACCTGGGTGATCAACTGTAACCTGCAACGACTCGATGGCCCGGTGCGCGGCAATGGCAAGATTGTTCAGGAACTGGAAGCCATTTTCCGTGGCGCAGGCTGGAATGTAATCAAGGTGCTCTGGGGCTCCTACTGGGATCCGCTGCTCGCCAAGGACAAAGACGGCATTCTTAAAAAACGCATGATGGAAGTGGTTGATGGCGAATACCAGAACTACAAAGCCAAAGACGGCGCCTATGTGCGCAAGCATTTCTTCGGCGCGTATCCGGAACTTGCGGCCATGGTGGAAAAAATGTCCGATGACGACATCTGGCGCCTGAATCGCGGTGGTCACGATCCGCACAAGGTCTATACCGCCTATGACGCAGCTGTAAACCATAAAGACCAGCCTACGGTTATTCTGGCGCACACGGTCAAGGGATATGGCATGGGTTCGGCGGGCGAAGGCCAGAACCGCACCCATTCACAGAAAAAACTCAGTGAAGATGAAATGATTGCCTTTAAAAATCGTTTCAATATTCCTTTAAGCGATGAAGAGGCGGCGGCGGCAAGCTACTATCGCCCAGCGGAAGATAGCCCCGAACGACAGTATATGCTGGAACATCGCAAAAAACTCGGAGGCTCTATTCCCGTTCGCCATACGCTCGCGACGCCGCTGGAGGTTCCGCCGCTGAAAACCTTCCAGCCCATTCTGGATGGTTCGGGCGATCGTGAAATGTCCACCACCATGGCGTTCGTGCGCTTGCTCACCATGCTGACCCGCGACAAGAAAATGGGCAAATACGTGGTGCCGATTGTGCCTGACGAAGCGCGCACCTTTGGCATGGAAGGCATGTTCCGCCAACTCGGTATTTTCTCCTCCGTCGGCCAGCTCTATGAGCCGCAGGATAAGGAACAGGTGATGTTCTATAAAGAAGACAAAACCGGTCAAATCCTTGAAGAAGGCATTACCGAGGCGGGCGCCATGTCATCCTGGATCGCCGCAGCGACAGCTTACAGCACTCACGGCGTCAACATGATTCCGTTTTATATTTATTATTCCATGTTCGGATTCCAGCGTATTGGCGATCTCGCTTGGGCCGCTGGCGACTGCCGTTCGCGCGGCTTCCTGATTGGCGCAACCGCCGGGCGCACCACACTCGCAGGAGAAGGACTTCAACATCAGGATGGCCATGGCATGGTGCAGGCGGGTCTGATACCCAACTGCATCAGTTATGACCCGACCTTTGCCTATGAAATGGCGGTGATTATTCATGACGGCATGAAACGCATGTACGAAAAGCAGGAAGATGTTTACTACTACATTACCTCAATGAATGAATCCTACCAGCAACCCGCGCTGCCCAAAGGCGCTGAAAAAGGCATCATCAAAGGTATGTACCTGTATAAAAGCGGCGGCAAAAAGAAAAAGAAAGTACAACTGATGGGTTCAGGAACCATTTTACGCGAAGTCATTGCGGCAGCTGAACTGCTAGAAACAGACTGGGGCGTCGACGCCGACATCTGGAGCTGCACCAGCTTTAATGAACTGGCGCGAGAAGCTCAGGAGATCGAGCGCTGGAATCGTCTACATCCGCTTGAAGACGCCAAGACCCCTTATGTCGCGCAACAATTGAAAGGACGTCGCGGGCCGGCTATTGCGGCTACGGACTATATCAAGCAATATCCGGAACAGATACGCAAATGGGCGCCTTCCAACTATACGGTGCTGGGCACAGACGGCTTTGGCCGCAGCGACACGCGCAAAAAATTACGCACGCATTTCGAAGTCGATCGTTATCATATCGTAATTGCAGCGCTCAAGGCCTTGGCCGATGACGGCAATATGCCTGCAGGCAAGATTACTGACGCCATCAAGCAATATGACATCGACGCCGATAAACCCAACCCGCTAATGGATTAAGGAGCCGCCACGATGAGTATTAAAGAAATAGTCGTACCTGATATCGGCGACTTTGATTCAGTTGAAGTGATCGAAATACTGGTTGATGAAGGAGACATGGTACAGGCCGAAGATTCGCTGATTACAGTCGAATCCGATAAGGCGTCCATGGAAATACCCAGTAGCGAAAGCGGCAAAGTTATCAAGATGAACGTCAAACTGGGCGATCAGGTATCGCAAGGCAGCGTGATTCTGATGATGGATGTTGCAGATAGCGCTGCTGCTGAAAATAGCGCTGCTGATAAAAACGCCGCGCCAGCACCAGAAATTGTGGAAAAGCCTGCTGCGACGCCAACAAAAAGCAACGAACAGACGCATGAGCAAATGGCTCCGGCGCAATCCACGCCCGCCAAATCATCTCCCGGCAAGTTGCCTGCAGATAAACACTCCCCTACCGAAAAAATCGACGAAGTGCGTTTCAGCAAAGCCTATGCTTCTCCGTCAGTACGTAAATTTGCGCGCGAACTGGGCGTTGACCTGGGCAATGTAACAGGCAGCGGACGAAAAGGACGCATCCTGCGCGATGATGTAAAATCCTACATTAAAAAGACCCTGGCAAGCGGCGCCAGCGGCGCAACGCTGGGCGTTAAACCCATGCCGGAAATTGATTTTAGCCAGTTTGGCGAAATCGAACATCAATCATTATCCAAAATCAACCGTCTCACCGGCGAATTCCTGCACCGTAGCTGGCTCACCATACCACACGTCACCCAGTTTGATGAGGCTGACATTACC
>JANTHA010000249.1 GCA_024762625.1 Thiotrichaceae bacterium | reverse complement strand
TTACGAATCACAAAAATAAACTCGCCATCGCCGCTTTGCGATGAAACCAGCTCATTACCCGTCTGTTCGCAAAAAGAACTCAAGTCTTTCACCGATCCAGGGTCGGTCGCCTGAATCGTCAATAATTCACCTATCTGCATGTTATTCAGCGCTTTCTTTGTGCGTAAAATAGGCAGCGGACAATTCAAATTGCGCGCATCCAGCGTATGTGTTTCTGTTGATTGAAGCGTCATGGTTTTTCTCCTGTCAAATTAAAAGACGACCATTCGGTCAAATATCGAGTGATAAAAAATCACTCTGCTAAAAACTGTAACCCTCATTATAAAAGTAACCGCCTATAATTGACTGTCCGGTCAATAGTTTTGGCCATTTTAAATAATAGGTACGGGACATATAAATTTCCTGTTAAACGTGCTCTCTGGACTCGATACGAATCGTTTTGATGGCTGGACCCAGCTTGTATAACACTTCAGGGTCATTTTCGCTTTTGGCAAGCAAGATCATGCCTTCAAGATAGGCAAGCATGGCTTCTGCGGTGAGTTCCGTATTGAGCGGCTTGATTTCGCCACTGTCAATCGCTTCTTCCAGCGTTTCCTTGAAACGCGCCTTGGCTTTAGTGAACACCGCATTCAGCTTGGCGCGCAGCACGTCGTTTTTAGTGCTCATCTCCAGCGCCAGATTACCAAACAGACAACCCGGTATTTTACCGTTTTTTTCCTTGACCGATTTTTGCCAGAAATAGGCCGCGTCAATCAGATAATCAATACGCTCCATGGGCTTTAACCGGGGATCAAACGCCTCGGCGACAAAACCATTGGCCCAGTCTTCGGCAAACTCGTCAATCACGGTTAACGCCAGATCTTCCTTGGACGGAAAGAAATGATAAAAACTGCCTTTCTGGATATGCGCGTTATCGCAAATTTCCTTGATGCCCACGTCCGCATAACCGCGCGCATGGAAGCGCTCCTTGGCGACATCAATGATTCTTTCTCGTGTTGATTGGGCGATTGTCATGGGGACAGTATATTTGACCGGTCGGTTAAATGCAAGGAAATTAAAAAGGAGATGATAACATCTCCCTTTGTAAAACAGGCATTCAGGATTATCAAATGCGTCAATTCAGCTTGCAGCCTCCGCCGGTAAGCGTCCCGGTAGTAATAGCCGTAAGATTAGTCCAGACACCGAGGATGGTATTATCAGCCGGATTTACAACCGCATTAATATCAATGCCATTTTGTTGTTTGGCTTTCAAGGTCTTGCCGTTATCCGTTAATTTGCCGGTTAAATCATCAACCTTGTTTTTACTGACGCTGAATACTTTTACCTTGACGTTATTGTTTGCATCAACGTCGAAAACAAACAAACCTTTATCGCTGCCTGCATAGCTTGCTGTATAACGATAAACCGCATCGCTCGCGCCGCCCAGTCGCGCCGCAACAAAATCGCCTTTAATGCTCGGCGTATTCGTATCTTTCCAGGTTCCGCTCAATGCTTCGGTTGAACTGAATTTACCAGAAAACTCTTTGCCGGAATCTTCCGCACTCACAAATTCCAGCCCCTTATCATAATCAATCGGGCTTTTGCTGTTAACATCAACAGAAACCTGACTAGCCGAGTCATAGGACGAGCCGGTAAGATTGCCAGTCGCCGGATCAACCATCAGCGCAATATTGCCGCTTTTGTCACCGCTATAACTGCCGGTAAAACCGCCTGCATAGGAGCAAAGCAGTGTCGTTTTGAGATGGGCGACCGCATCTTCCTTTGATGGAAGGCGGTGAGATTTAGCATCTTCTACCGAGGCATCCGTCGTGTAATCTATCACCTGCTGGTCAGCCTGAAACTGGCTGCTGGTTTGTGCAAAATCAAGCGCACTCCAGTCTTTGGCCTTTTGCTGCACTTTCTGGGAAATTTCGATGCCGTTGGATGGCTTGTTGTCCTTGTCGAGCATCATCAGGAAACGCACCCGGTTAATCACGGCGTCCGAAGCCAGATTGCCATTGCTGACAAGATCAAGCGGAGAAATGATCGGCTTGCCAAGCGCCGAACCCAGTTGAACACCGCCGATTGAAAAAGCGACCTGAGAATTTTTTTCGTATTTAAACGCGCCCTTGTTATCGGTAACGCCTTTTTGTCCGCCGGAAATATAACTCAAACCCTGTACATTGCTATCCTTGAAAACCCCCTTGAGGATAACCGGCGCTGCGCCGCCGCCCGAACCACCGCCACAGCCTGTTAGCAAGCCTGAAACTAAAACCGCCGCGAACACGACCAAAAAAGATAAGTTTTTCATTATCATATTCCCCATTATTTATATTTTGCCCAGTTGTATTTTATACCAAATGAATGTGTTATGCACTTTTCTGCGTTTTTATGTCGTTTTATGTCCACTTATGCAGATTTATGCGATTTATTCCAGCTCATACCCTCTTCGCGCAGCTATAACAAATCCTGCAAACACATGATATGATTCGGCCACCTGTAAATTTGAGACCCATCATGAGCGAAAACATTCAATCTACAGCAGAAAAACCGGAGAATGACAAGCAAGGCAAAGGCTGTCTGCGCACACTGGGAATTATGCTCCTCACCGTGATCATTTCGGTTGTCGCAACGGTGTTCGTAATTAACTATTACCTGTTTCCCAAGAAGTTTGAACCCGTCGAACTCAGCCAGCGCGAAGAATCAACGCTTAACAAAAAACTGCGCCAATTCGGTCTGCCAACGCTGGAAAGCGACTCTGACAATGCGACAGCGGGTGCGCTACAACCTGAGCCATACTCCGAAGAAGGCGCAAAACGCGAAGTCAGCTTCAGCGAAAAAGAATTAAACGCCATGCTCGCAAAAAACACCGATCTGGCCGATAAAATGGCGATCGACCTATCCGATAATCTCGCCAGCGCTAAAATCATCATGCCCATTGATCCGGATTTTCCGGTTCTCGGCGGTAAAACGCTTAAAGCCAGCGCTGGCGCGGAACTGGCCTATCGCAACGGCCGACCGGTGGTGGTGCTCAAGGGGGTGAGCGCCTGGGGCGTGCCGATACCCAATGCATGGCTTGGCAACCTGAAAAACGTCGACCTGGTCAGGGAATTCGGCGGTGATGAAGGCTTCTGGAAGTCATTTGCTGATGGTGTGGACAACATCTCTGTCAGTGAAGGCAAACTGATTATTAAACTAAAAGAGTAACTACTATGGATTTTAGCGGGCTTTTTGACGGCTTATTCACTCTGGAAAATCTGTTCACCCTGGGTATGCTGGTGATGCTGCAAGCCGTACTGGGTTTTGACAACCTTCTTTACATTGCGCTCGAATCGCAGCGGGTTGCGCCGGAAAAACAGGCAAAACTACGCCGCTGGGGCATCGGACTCGCTGTTGTTCTGCGCATCATCCTGTTATTTCTGCTGGTCAAATTGATCAGCTTGTTTCAGGATGAACTGTTCTCGATAAACCTCAAAGGCATCATTGAAGGCCATTTCAATCTGCATAGCCTGATTGTATTTATCGGCGGCATTTTCATCATGTACA
>JANTHA010000248.1 GCA_024762625.1 Thiotrichaceae bacterium | reverse complement strand
TGAGCTGGTGTTGCTTTTGAATCGCTTTTTGTAACGTCTCCTGCACCAGATCATCCGCTAACATGGCGTCACCACACCATGAGCTCGCCAGTCGATATAAACGTGGCCTGAGCTCTGAAATCTTTTGCGCCAACTGTGGCTCTAATTGCCGCTCAAACCGTTTTGAGCGAAATAAATTTTTCAGCATAAACACCCTCCTCCTCTCATTATGATGCGCCTTCGCCAAAAATATTCCAAATTAAATGGAATATTTTTGCGGCTGAGGTAATCAAGTACACAGAAGCTTGTTTGAGAACCGCAAAAACTGGCGAGTATTTGAGTAATTTCTTTAACAATAAGTTACGGGTTCTTGAACGGGCTTTTTATTTTTTTACAAAAACCGAAACTATCACCGCAAAGGAGCAAAAAATGAAACTTGTTAAACCATTATTAATCCCGCTTGCCGCTTTACTGATGCTATTGGGCGCTTTTAACCTGAAGGCGGATACTGACTTCGCTGAGAAACACGTTGTCCTGCAAATTAGCGACGGCAACCCTAAACGCCAGACGCTGGTGCTTAATGTAGCCAATAACCTGATAAAGCACTATGGGCCTGACAAAATCGCTATTGAGATCGTCGCCTTTGGCCCCGGCCTTAAGCTGTTATTTGCAAACAATGAAGTTAGCGCGCCGCGCATTGATGGCTTAAACACCAATGGCGTTAAATTTAGCGCCTGCATGAATACCATCGCCGCGATTAAAAGAAAAAGCGGTAAGGAACCCAAAATAAACACGCATGCAACCAAAGTATCCGCTGGCGTGGTGCGCATCATGGATCTGGTCGATAAAGGCTACACGCTGATCAAGCCGTAACAGTAAAAACATCATACCAAAGGAGAGAGATATGAAACAAACGATAAGCACAACGAAAAATGCGTCGCCATGCGCTGAAAACAAAACGATTTTGAAATTGGGCGTAAGCGCCATTATTGGAGGTTCCTTATTATTAACTGGACACCAACAGGCATTTGCCGCCGACTGGCTTTCCCTGCAAGGGCTGGAAAGACCCAAAATGGAAAAGAACATGAAAATCTGGGGGTTTCTCCAGCCCGAATACACTCAAACTGATGGAACCAAGCTGAAAGCCGGCCCCTGGGCTGGACAGGACGCCGCATTCAATCTGATTGGCCCGGACAACGATTCTGACAGCTCCTTTAACATTCGCCGCGCCCGCGTCGGTATTCGCGGACAACTGGACTATAACAAGATCAACTATTTCTTTTTATCAGAGTTTGGCAACAACGGCATTACACGGGGCGACGGGGCTCAGTTAACGGACGCCAGCGTCACCTTTAACTACATACCCAACCTGCATTTTCGCGTGGGCCAGTTCAAGACGCCAGGTTCGGAAGAAGGGCTGCGCGCCATTCATGTGTTTGACTACAACAACTTTACCAATCCGGTTGGACAGTTATTGCTAGAGCGTCATCTTGACGAAGATGGTTCTCGCACAGGAGCCACTCCAGATGTTAAAAATGGCCTCAATGGACCGGTAGGCGCATTTCGCGACATCGGCATCATGGCGTTCAATACCTTTAAAATGGGCAATGGACTTGAACTCAGCCTGGCCGGAATGATCGGCAATGGCAATGGCATTGATCGCGGCGATAACGATGATAACAAGGATCTTTATCTGTACGCTGCAACCGAAAAGGTTTTTGGCGGCAAGGGACCAAGACGCAAAGGCGCAAAGTTTTATGGCTGGTATCAGGATGGCAAACGCACGCTTGATTTTGCCAACGGCGTTGCAGGAAAGCAGGAATTTGACCGTAAACGTTATGGCGTAGGCGCCACTTACAGTAAAGGAAAATTCCGCGCTTCAGGCGAATACATCAAGGCTGATGGCATGATTTTTAATGGCTCGGATGGCGGCGCTGTGCCAGGCGCATTAAACAATGCAGGCACGCAGGTCGCATCATTGAACATACTCCCTAATGATGAGGCCGATGGCTTTTATCTGGATGCCGGTTACAAGGTGACGCCCAAGCTGGAACTGGATATTCGTTACGATGAACTCAACCGTGGAACAAAAACGAGCGCAGCCGAACGAAAATTCAATACGCTTACGCTGGGCGCACAGTACTTCTTCAGCAAAAGAACGCGCGTAATAGCCAACTATGAGTTCCGAGATGCAGAAGCGCCAAATCTGCCTAGCGCTGCGCCACCCAACAAAATTCTGGATGGCATGGATGATCGACTGTCTCTACAGGTGCTCACGGTATTCTAGTTCCTGTACAAACACCTGGAAAACTTTAAAACAAGGAGACGATAGCGGAAGGAAGGCTTATCCGGCCTTCCGAATATTGACGGCAAATGGCGCTTGAGCAAGTGTTAAATCGGGAATACTACTCATAATTTCAAGAGACGCCATTTGCCGTTCCTTTTTCTTACTAAATTCACCAGCCGCGTTTGAATTGATCGCTCCAGCGTTATTTCTTGTAATAGGGTCTGTTAAAACCCCTGTGAAATCCATTGGGGCGGTAATATCCCGGCGGATAAGGCGCATAATCATCATCATCGTCATCATCCCAGAAACGATTATTCTCCTCATAAATATCATAACCCCGGCAAGAGATGACGCCGCGACGGCAAAGGTTTTTACGCCATTCGTATTTAAAGAAATACTTTGCGACCGGCTTGTTTTTAGCCTTGAACGCAACTCTTATACTGGGCGAATATTCCTCTTCGCCAAACCCAGTTCCCGCCGATTCATCCGCCAGATAACCACTGCGTGATTTACCAAGCCTTCGTTTGGATTGAGGCGATGAATGCTTGTGCTTTTTATTGTAATGATGACGATGCTTTTCTTCATAAACGGCTATCGCGATTACACCCATTGCCGAGCGGTCTCCCCAGGCGTCTGCATAGGAATCGCCCGCGTCGGTAAAGTAGAAGCGGTTTACACGGTTTTTGCCTGTTCTCCAGCCTGTATAAGTGGATGTTTCATAAGGATCAAGAATATACATTTTTTCATGGCGACCCAGCCAGGATTTCTTGCCGCTTAGAATATTCCTGCCATCTACTGCAATCACCAGACCAATACGACGGTCAGATGTATTGCGAATGCGAATGCTGTAGCGCCTGCCTTTTTCGGCTTCCAGATAGGCGCGATGTATATTAGAGCGGCGGCTTCCGGTCGGATATTGATTCATGAGGACGCCATTGTCTTCAAGAATGTCAATTTGTACGGGCGAGTACCTTGAATAGCTGCGTTCCGGCTCCCAGTCATAATCGCTCGCATGGACATTATTTGATAACAAAAAAGGCAATAACAAAGCGACTATAAAAAAGAATTTGTCGTTGGTTTTAATTTTCATTTGAATGATTCCTGTCTAGTGTGCTGCTATCTTTTGTGACCAACGCGATTAAAGATTGGTTCAATCTGCGCCGCTCTGACAGGAATGTGGATTGATGGAGGATTGATGTCGGACTGATAATGCCTTGATAAATGGTATGAAAACAGCGTTAAGCAGAAAGTTTCATGGAC
>JANTHA010000247.1 GCA_024762625.1 Thiotrichaceae bacterium | reverse complement strand
GCATTGATCGTTGACGCCGACCTGCGCAAACGCAAGATTCGCGATAAATTCAACATCACCATGGTGACCTCCGAGCCTTATATCGGGCATCTGGGTCTTGGCGGCGTAGGCGACTCCAAAGGCATGCTCGAATCCGAGCTGCGCAGCAAACACATCAAATGGATTACCAACGCCAAAACCACTAAGGTAGAAGAAGGTAAATTATTTGCTGATGAACTGGACGCCAAAGGCGAAGTCTACCAGAACCATGAAGTTGAATTTGACATCGCCATGATGCTGCCCGCATTTTTCGGCGTGGATGCAGTTGCCCAGGTAGAAGGCTTATGTAACCCGCGTGGATTTGTTATGGTGGACGAATTTCACCGCAACCCAACCTATCAGAACATCTATTCTGCTGGCGTATGTATTGCGATACCTCCGGTCGAAGCGACTCCGGTACCCACCGGCGCACCGAAAACAGGCTACATGATTGAATCCATGGTCACCTCCGCTGTGCACAATATCGAGGCGGCGCTAGAAGGCAAGGAGCCTTATGCCAAAGGCTCATGGACCGCACTTTGTCTGGCCGACATGGGTGATACCGGCGCAGCCTTTCTTGCGATTCCGCAGATTCCTCCGCGTAACGTGGCCTGGTTCAAAAAAGGGAAATGGGTGCACCTCGCCAAGATCGCCTTTGAAAAATACTTTATCCGCAAGATGAAAAAAGGCAGTTCCGAGCCTTTCTACGAAAAGTCCATTCTTAAAATGATGGGTGTAACTCGCTTGAAATAGATTAAAGGCATCATCCATTAAGACAAGGGAGACCATAGGTCTCCCTTTTTTTGCCACGGAAGCACACACGGATTAACATGGACGAAATGATTCTTTTTCTGTGTTATTCCGTGCGCTTCCATGGCTAATATTTAAATATTAAATATGAAACTACCTGAAAATATACCGGCACAAGTCCGGCTCGCACTCCAGGAAGACATCGGCAACGGCGATGTCACCGCTGATCTGATTCCTGAAAACAGACGCTCAAATGCAACTGTTATCTGTCGCGAAGAGGCAATACTGGCCGGAACTGCCTGGTTTGATGAGGTCTTCAGGCAAATTGACCCGACAATAAAAATCAGCTGGAATTTCAAGGATGGCGATACAATTAAAGCCAATTCCATCCTTTGTGCATTAAGCGGCAACTCACGCGCCTTGCTCAGCGGCGAACGCGCCGCGCTTAATTTTGTACAAACACTGTCCGCCACTGCTACGCTGACACATCAATACGTCAAGGCGATTGCAAACATCAAGCCGGAAATTAGCACACGCATACTGGATACCCGAAAAACCCTTCCAAATCTTCGTGAAGCGCAAAAATACGCCGTACTATGCGGCGGTGGAAAAAATCACCGCATGGGTCTGTACGATATGGTCCTGATCAAGGAAAACCACATTGTTGCAGCCGGCTCCATCAGCAAGGCCGTGAGTCAGGCTAAAATACTTCACCCAGAATTAAAAATAGAAGTAGAAACCGAAAATATGGACGAATTCCGGGAAGCCAGCGATGCCGGCGCCGACATTATCATGCTGGATAATTTTGATTTGATCAGCATGCGCGAAGCCGTTGAGCAAAATCGCACCCGTCAAAAGGCCAGTACACACAAAATCAAGCTGGAAGCTTCCGGAGGCGTAGACCTGGATACAGTAAAACTCATCGCCGAAACCGGCGTTGACTATATCTCGGTTGGCCAAATCACCAAGGATATTAATGCCGTGGATCTGTCGATGCGTTTTGAATTAGCTTGAAACCTTAATCCTGCTATCTCTATCCAATAATAAAGAGAAGTGGCTTGCCTCCCTTGTGTCATATTGATAAAGAGACAAAAAATCTTTACCTTCAATCAGGCTAAACTGTTCCGCCGCTACTTTGTGATGAAGCACTGCTTTTTTGAGCATTTTGAACAATTACATGAAACCACCTTATCAATGGTCGTTTTTACTGTGAATTTTACTCGCCCAGTGGCAGCTTCCATGATATGTTTTCATTTTAGATTGCTCTGGCTCACATCAACTCTTCAACTCTTCTCTTTTATCCTGAACGGGATGCATCAACGCCTTGCTTCCAGGAATGTGCTTTTCTCCCCATTGCAGCATGGCTTTTAACACAAGTCCCAGCTCCCTGCCCTTGGCCGTCAGTAAATATTGATAACGCACAGGATGTGATTGATAGGGTTCTTTTACGATAATCCCGTTTTTAACCAGTCGTTTCAAACGATCAGCAAGAATATTGGTAGGAATTTTTTCAGGCGAATGCTGAAACTCACTGTAGGTTTTTTTACCCGCAAACAAGTCCCGCACCACCAGCAGCGTCCATTTATCTCCAATGATGTCCAGCGTACACGCCACCGGACAGGGGGAGCGTTTGAATTTATCGACTCTGTTTTGTTGCTCAGTCATGGCGACAAATTAACATATCAGGCAGTTACTTGCAATTTGCAATTAACTGCTCTATGATTTAGTTACTTTCTTTTTAAAAGTCACAAAGGCGGCAATGAGATGAACCACAAAATCACCGGGAATCTATCCGTTTTGCTGTTGCTGCTAATAAACCTTATGCTGTTGCCAGCATGTTCCAGCACTGGTCATGGCGACTATTTCAAGCGCTATGAACAACTCTACAAAGCAAAGGTGACTTACACCACCCACCAAATTCAGCGTGACGGATTTACCATTCATGCGCGCGAATATGGCGTTAAAAGCGCGCGGCCCAGCTTTATCATGATGCATGGCTTTCCGGACAGCATCCATCTGTATGACCGGCTGGCGCCGCTATTAGCGAGCGATCGTCATATCATCGCCTTTGATTTTCTGGGCTGGGGCGATTCAGACAAGCCCGCAAACCACCGCTACGATGTCGCCAGTCTGCGGCGCAACCTTGAGACCGTGGTGGCGCATTTCGGATTAAAACGGGTGGTCCCGGTTGTACATGACGCCTCCGGTCAACCCGGCATTGACTGGGCGCTGGATAATACCGCCAAATGCGCAGGCCTGGTATTATTGAATACCTACTACAGCCCCATGCCAACACTAAAAGCGCCGGAAGCCATTGCCCGTTTTTCCACGCCGGGAATACGCCGCGAGCTATCAGTATGGGCTACCCGCCATTTTGACGCCTTGTGGTTAAGCGGTTATGAGGAACAGATAGCAAAATTCATCAGCAACGAGGAATTGCGCAGGCCTTTTCAAACCCTGCTGGGCCATCAATCATTGCAAATTCGTCCTGCTTTTTACGGTTTAAACCGCGTACTGAACGAAGAACTTGAGAAGCGCCGCAGCAAGACGGCGCAGTTAAAACAATTCCAGCCGCCCGTGCGCATCATTTTTGGAAAGGATGACCCTTACCTCAATAGCGGCGTTGCAAAAGAACTGCATAAATTGTTTCCAAATTCAGAATTGTTTCTGCTGGAACATGCGGGGCATTTTGTCCAGATCGACAAACCCGGATCTATCGCCGATTTATTACGCGATTTTCCACCTTCTCACACGCTGACTAGCCCAC
>JANTHA010000246.1 GCA_024762625.1 Thiotrichaceae bacterium | reverse complement strand
GGCGGTCTTCGTGTCCGCTAATGTAATTAGAAAAATCCTCAGTCGTTTTTACCGGTTGACCATCGACAGCCAGAACGATGTCACCTTCCTGGATATCGGCATCAGCGGCTGCCGAATCCGGATAGACTTTAGCAATTAGTGTTTGATGCGGCGGGCGCCAGAAATCCAGCCCGGTTTTGGCAAAGTAATCCGTTTCATCTTTGAGTAATTGCGTCTGGCGAAGATCCAACTGACGAGTCAGTTGCTGCCCCTGACTATTCACTACCTTTACATTGATCAATGGGTCTTTGAGGTATTCATTCAACAGCACCAGACGTACCTGACGCATTGAATCAATAGGCACATCATTGATCATCAAAATTCGTTCTTTCTCCTGAAAACCTGCATGCGCTGCTGGTGAATCGGATTGCACATCACCCACATAGGGACGAATTGAGTCGATACCAATCATCTGAATCATCGCGAATGCGGCAATGGCAAAGAGAAAATTGAACATGGGTCCTGCCAACACCACAAGAAAGCGCTTCCATACAGGCTGACGATTAAAAGCACGGTGTTTTTCTTCTTCCGGCACCTCCCCTTCGCGCTCATCCAGCATTTTGACGTAGCCACCCATTGGAATGGCCGCCAGTGCATACTCGGTCTGGTCCTGATCTTTTGACTTGTAAGTCCAGATCGGCTTGCCAAAGCCAATCGCAAAGCGCAATATCTTGATGTTTAGTTTGCGCGCCACCCAGAAATGGCCAAATTCGTGCACACCGACCAAGATGGCGATGGCAACCAGAAAAGCGAGAATAGCAATCAATATATCCATGATTAAGTCGTACGTCAGCCTTATTTTGAGTTTATTAAATGAAAAATGCGTTATTTAGCTGTCAGTCAAATTGAGAAAAGATTAGGGGAGATTGTATTACAAATACATCGCGACTTTTAGAGTGCAATATAAATCAATGTCTTGGTTGAGCGTTTTTCTTGAGTACTCTACCGTGACTACTCTGCGACTCGGCACTTTATATTCTGTCAGTTGATTAATATTTAAACGGCGACCCTATAAGTATAAGAATAAAGGGGTTTGCAGGATTTAGTTTTGTCTCTGCAAAGGCGCTGAGGCCACTTTGCCCACATACTCTAAGGCGCTGTTTCTACTGGTTAAATCTTTATCAAGTATATCATCTAAATGATCAGGTGTCCCAGTAACAGTCTGTTCCAATGCATTTTCTATGACAAGTGGTATATCAGTGAAACGAATTTGGCGATCCAGAAAAGACTGAACCGCAACTTCATTTGCTGCATTGAGCGCAATTGTGGCATAACCGCCACTTTGGTGAGCTTCATAAGCCTGCCTCAGACAGGGATATCGTTCGTAATCCGGCGTCTCAAAATCAAGCTGCGCCACATCGAACAAGTCAAGCTGACCAACTCCGGATTCAATACGTTCCGGATATCCCAGCGAGTACGCAATCGGAGTACGCATGTCCGGATTTCCCAGCTGTGCAAGCACTGAGCCGTCATTATAGGAGACCATCGAATGAATGGTGCTTTGCGGGTGAATGACCACCTGTACCCGCTCTGCCGTTACATTGAACAACCAGCAAGCCTCGATCACTTCCAGCCCCTTATTCATCATGGTGGCTGAATCAACCGAGATTTTTTTTCCCATTTCCCAATTTGGATGAGCCACGGCCTGTTCCGGTGTTATCTGATCAAACGTAGAAAGATCCTGGGTGCGGAAGGGCCCACCGGATGCGGTTAACAGTATTCTTGTCACTCCCAGCTGCAGTGGATCATTTAATAGGCCGCTACTTATCGCATGCGGCATGGATTGAAAAATGGCATTGTGTTCACTGTCAATGGGCAACAGCTCTGCACCATTTTCCCTGACTGCATCCATGAACAGTTTTCCTGACATAACCAGTGATTCCTTATTCGCCAGCATCACTCGTTTACCCGCTTTGGCAGCAGCCAGGTTAGGCAAAAGACCCGCCGCACCCACAATTGCCGCCATGACATAATCGGTTTCCGGCAATGAAGCGATCTTTTCCAGCGCAGTAACACCTGATAGTACTTCCGTCGCACAGTCCTTAAGGCGCAACTCGGCTTTTAAAGCATCCGCAGCTGCTTCATCCACCATTACAGCAAAATGCGGCTTGAATCTAAGACATTGTTGAGCCAGTTTATCCGCATTGGTGTTAGCCGATAACGCAACAACATGATAACGATTGGGGTGTCGTGATATCACATCCAGGGTACTGACTCCAATCGATCCAGTGGAACCGAGAATGGTGACTCCTTTGCTCATACCACTGCCTGTATCATGTGTTGCTGTTGTCATGTAGAGTTACCTTTATTCGCCGGATCATGACGCTAAACTATTAATAAGAACCACAAACTGTTTCCGCAGGTTTGTGCTTGCCACGTCGACATATGCAGCCAAAAGACAATAGTTGATAACTGGGGGATTATATAATGCGCCTTTAGGCATCATGAGCACTTCAGAAAGCCTGAAAAAAATTAGCATGGATCGGAAAACAGGCTAGCCAAGTCGATTTCAGATGGAAACGTTAATACCGCCCCAAACGACACCCAGTGTAAACAGCGGTAAAGCAGCCAGTAAACCATCAATCCGGTCAAGAATTCCGCCATGACCGGGTAAAATCGAACCGGAATCTTTCATTCCGGCTTCTCGCTTGACAAGGCTTTCAAACAAATCTCCCGCAACGGAAAACAATCCCGTCACTAACGACAAAAGAACAAAATAAACCGGGGAAACGCCGGATATACCCAGTAATAAATAGCCCCCAAGCGACAATAGCATCACACCTGCCACCCCTCCCATGACGCCTTCTATCGTTTTCCCCGGACTCAATTGTGGCGCGAGCTTATGTTTACCCCAGGCACGACCCGCAAAATACGCTCCACTGTCTGCCGTTGCCACCAGAAATATCAAATACAAAACCAAGAATGGAGACTGTTGCTGTAAATTAACCAGGGCCAACCAGGATGGAACCAGCACCAGAAATGCCGCTATGCGAAGAAGCCAGCGGTTCTCGCGATACAAGCTCATCCCTTGCCGGTAACGGATCAATAAGGCCAGTGCCACCAGCCACCCAAGCAATCCGGCCAGTATAATGATAATTTGCAGTTGAAATTGAAAATAAAACAATACGGCTACAACGGCGAGTACCGCACAAAACAGCACTTGCGCGACTCCCTTAAACCCGACCAAACGTGACCACTCCCACCCAGCCAGTACAACAAAAACCAATAAGCCGGAAAGAGCAAACCATTGATCAGGCAACAGTAGCACACCAAGCAACACAACCAGCAATAGGACGATGCCGGTAATGACACGCTGTTTTAAAACGGAATCCACTGTGCTGCTAATCCTTGTTATATTGATCCGCTATGACGACGAGATTGAACTGGATGGTTAAATCAACAAACCAGAATCCTGTTTCATGAAGAAAATTATCGAGCCTGTTGATAGAACACAACCTTAAATGGATTCAGCGACAACCTGGTCACCGGTCTTGCCGAAACGTCTCT
>JANTHA010000245.1 GCA_024762625.1 Thiotrichaceae bacterium | reverse complement strand
TATAAATTATAGCTATTCCCATAATTCGCAAAGAACCGTGTATTGATCTATACTGGAAAAGAAAGTAGAAAATCGTCAGAGCAAGAACAACTGGAGCAAACATGGCAAACGAAGGTTATCACGAACCCATCAATGAACTATCGGATGCAACGCGCGACATGCACCGCGCCATCACATCGCTGATGGAAGAACTGGAAGCCGTTGACTGGTATAATCAACGAGTAGACGCCTGCCAGGATGATGAGTTGCGCGCCATCCTCGAACATAACCGCGACGAAGAAAAGGAACATGCCGCCATGGTCCTGGAATGGATCAGACGACGCGATCCTTCATTTGACAAGGAATTAAAGGATTATCTGTTTACAGAAAAACCGATTGCGCATAAATAACGATTTGCATCTTTGTCCTGATGCATTCCGGGAGCCTTCCCGGCAAGTGGTTTTCATTACGACTCCCACTTCCCGATAACTTCATGCGCATCGCTCACAGCCAGGCTGAAATAAAACACAGAGCCTTCGCCCGGCGTGCTTATAACCTCAAGGTTGATGCCATGCAGCCCAAGCAGCCTTTGACTGATCGCCAGCCCCAGACCTGCGCCCCGGTGTTTTAACTTATATTCATCGGACGCACGGTAATAAGGCTCAAAAATATGCGGCAGATAATCCGCATCAATGCCGGAACCGTGATCTATCACCTTGACCACAATATTTCCATCGACTATTTTTTCCGTCCTTAAAATAACGCACCCCTCTTTATGACTGTAACGGATCGCATTCTCGACCAGATTCTGGATAACCCGTTCAATTTTGGCTATGTCGGCCACCACCTGAGCATTGGGATCTTCACACTCAATTTTTAATGAAACCTGATTCTCCCTGGCTTTCTGTTCCAGACTCGCCACGCTATCGCTGAGCAAATCGCCAATGACAAACTCTTCCCTGGATAAGCCAACCTGGTTACTTTCAAGTCGCGTTAACTCGAACAATTCATTGATCATCCCTTCAAGACGCTCGCCATTATTGATCGCTTTTTTGAGGAATTCCCGGCGCTCGTCAGAAGGCATGTTCTGATGCTTTAGCTCAAGCGTTTCCAGATAGGCTTTCAAGCCGGCAAGCGGGGTGCGCAGATCGTGAGATACATAAGCCAGAAATTCGCGGCGTATCTGATCCTGTTTATTAAGGCGCTCCAGCTGCGCGACGATACGACGCTGCATCTGGTGAAAAGAATGTTTCAGTTGATTTAATTCGCCTTTACCACTGGCTTCCAGCGCGGCTTCTGAGACGCCCTCCCCCTTCAAAGAAGCGGCGTCATCCAGGCCTTCGTTTTTTTCAAAACTCCTGATTTCTTTAGTCAGCTTCCTCAATGGACGCGTCAAGGCATAAAAAAGCAACAAAGAAGCCAGAAACAAAAACAGCAGGGCGCTGGCGATGCCCACCAGGCTGATTTTCCAGGCCTTGCTTAATCTCAGCGCGGTTGCAACGCTGTCATAATTTTCACCGCCAATAATAATATACAGATAACCCAGGAAATTTTTTTTGTCCTTGTCCGCATACACCGGAGCCGCCGAAAATATTTTCTGACGCGTTTCGGAACGCGGATCATCGCCCAGAATCGGCAATTCCCCATTGCGTTCAACAAACGCAATAACCGGCTTCAGGTCAACCTTGCGGCGCTTGATCTTTTCTTGCGGCGCATCATAGGTCACCAGATTGCCTTCTTTATCCAATACATATAGCTCAATCGTCGGCCCCAGAATCATCATGCGATGAAACGCCTCTTTGATCATTTCGGTGTCGAAGTCGCCATGACTGGTGATGCCAAGGTCTTTTACAATATTGTCCGCGAGCGTCAGATGCAGGCGTTGCGAAGCCTCATTCTGGGTCGCCATGGACGCCTGCTCAAACAGCCAGAACAGCAATATCGCCATCGCCAGAAAAACGCCCACCAGCACCAGCGCCAGCCGACTATAAAGACTCTGGAACATAAATCCTCAGCTCTCCTGATCCAGAAATTTATAGCCAACCGCCCAAACCGTCTGAATGAAATCCGGCTTGTCGGCGCGGCGCTTCAGTTTTTTGCGCAGCCGGTTGATGTGCGTATTGACCGTGTGCTCATAACCTTCGTGACTATAGCCCCAAACCGCATCCAGCAACTGGACCCGGGAAAAAACCTGCTGTCTGTGTTTGGCCAGATACAACAGCAAATCAAACTCCCGCGCGGTTAGCTCGACAGGATTATCATCCAGCGCCACATAACGCGCAGCCTCGCGGATACACAACTCTTCAAAGACAATTTCCGCCGCAGGCGCGGGGGCTTGTTTCTGCGCCTGATTATTCAGTTCGCAACGGCGCAACAGCGCCTTGATGCGCGCCTGGCATTCGCGCATGCTAAACGGCTTGGTCAGATAATCATCCGCGCCGATCTCCAGACCGACAACGCGGTCGGCTTCGCTATCCAGCGAGGTCAGCAGCATGATGGGCGCTGCAGGGCGCGACTGGCGAATCTCACGACAAAGATCAAGGCCGTTGTAGCCCGGCAGCATGATATCCAGCAAAACCAGATCATATTCAGGATCGCCCGATAAATAGCTTTTCGCCTTTGCGCCATCGGCAAAATGCTCCACCTCATAGCCAAGGTCGCGCAGGTGATAAACTAGCATTTCGGCAATGGCGGGATCGTCTTCTACGAGTAATATTTTAGGCATGCGAACCAATGTGTTAAAATTATTTAACCTAGTCTAGCCTATACAGTTCGCCAGTTGCTTACGGATTTATAACTTTTTTGTAAACTTTCAAGTCCAGAACAAGCGGGAATGGCGATTGTCGAGCTCCAGGGCTAAAAATCCCAGCGAGTATTACCTGAAACAACATCAGTATTTTCAGTAGATGCGCTAACCGCCAGCCCCGCTGAAATGGCGTTATTGGAATAATAACACGCGACTATTTGCACCCAATTCATTAACTATAAACTCAAGTAAAAACTCATCCTTTCCAGACTATAAAAGCTTCAACTTAGGTACTCGGGTCGAAAATGAACATATTGTCGCCAATTTCTGGAAATTCGTTTAATAGAGCTTAGGGACTAAGGCGTGATAAACCGCATGGTTATGGGATTTTTTAAGTGAGTGTACCAGCTTTTGGGTACTTTTTTACGCGATCCCGCTTTAGCTACTTATTAGCACTTTTTTGATGTGCAACGTACTCATCAAGTAACTGACGAATCATTTTTTGATACTGCATGTGATGTTCTTTCGCTGCCTCTTTGAAATAGGCCACACTCTCAGAGCTAAGCGAGATGGTGACTTTTGTGTTTTTTTGCTTAAGCGCCAGCTCTTCAGGTGAAGGTAAAAAGTCAGGGACAATTTTTATATCACCTAAAGGCTCATTACTATATTGAATTGGTTTGCTCATAGATCTTTTTACCTTTACGCCAATATCCTGCACCAATAATACGGATGCAACCAGACCGATAAGTAAACCGAACAGTGAGAATTCCCGTACCTTGCTGATTTAAACCAAAACAATAATATCGTTTTTCCATTGTGCTAACG
>JANTHA010000244.1 GCA_024762625.1 Thiotrichaceae bacterium | reverse complement strand
GGCTAGAGTTTGTGACAGGTTTGATAACTTCATGGATATTTTCCGAAAGTGAATGATACATTCCGACTATAGTTTCTGGAAATTGTTCACTATGATAAACGACGGATTTATAGCATATTTTTAGTTATACTTGAACTTTGGGCGAATCAATGCTGACTAAATTATCAAACAATTAGGAAAATAATAATGGGGATCTATGGATTTCATCAATAGTCTGAAAATGGCTTATGCTCCGATTAAATATACACTAACTGCATTGCTGTTAAGTATTTTACTCTCCTCCTGTGGCGGTGGAGATAGCCAGCCTACCGTTAGCATCCCGCCCGGCAATAGCGACGACGCCATCTCCATTAAGTGGCTTACCGGTGGAAAAGTCGCCATATCCGGCAAGGCGCAAGCGCTCTCCCCGGTCAGAATCATTTTTGAAGATGGATCATCCGCGACGACGATTAGCTCTGCGAGCGGCAGTTATAGCGCCACCTCTCCCAGACCCGTGGTCGATGCAAACGGTAACATAGGCAAAACCCTGCGCATTGAAATTATCCAGCCTGGGGACCAGAACGTCACCCATAAAACAGCAACCATTCCCGAACCACAAAGCAGAACCGCAATGCTATACGCGGATTTATCTCCGCTATTTGCCGCGAATACGCCACTTGCTGGCGTTGAATATGCCAGTTCCTTTTATCAAGGTTCAGGAAAAACCAGCACGAATGGCGAATTCAGCTTCAAGGAAGGCGAGACGGTGCGCTTTAACATCGCAGGGAAGCAGTATCAAATCAGTCCAAAACCTCAAAACAAGCTGCTGGATGGCCTGGCGGACAATCCTGATACGTTGCAAAATATGAAAACCTTGCTGATCAGCCTGGACCGCGACGCTAATCCCGGCAACGGTATTGATCTGAGCGATGTGAGCGCCATGATTGATCCCACAAGCAGTACAGCAGAAGTCAACAAGCGACTCTACAAAGCCACCGGCAAGTTGCCTGATCTGCTATTCAAACCCTCGCTAGGCGTCAATACCGAAGCGCCCCAGGGCGGCGTCGATACCGTAGGTCAGCCGATGCCCTTTGTCGATCTATTTCGCACAGCCCGGCCTTTCGCGGAGCTATCCTCTAAAAACACCCGGTTTGACGCCAATGGCTGGCCAATCAAACTCGACCCGGATATTGGCTTCGCCCGCACCAAGTTGTTGCAGGGAACACTCGCGGGCGCAATTCCCAATGGAAATTACACCATTCTTTATGAAGGTTCCGGTTCCGGCAAACTTGAACTTGGCGGTCAATCCATCGCAAACGTCACCGGCCTCAGCGATGCACAGGGTTTTACCTTTGATTTTATTCTGGATGATTCCAGCGACCCGGAAGCCAATGCGCTGAACATCATCATCCGCAATATTGACCCGGATAATTATATTAAAAATATTCGTATCGCAATGCCGGGCGGCAGCTGCCAGGATAATGATGGCTCATACAACCCCTTCATCCGCGTTAACTCGCAATCAGATTGCCCGGAAAACACGCTCTATGTGTCCTTCGCCGAACGATTGAAACAGGATCGAAACGCCATTATCTTCAATCCGGATTATTTATCATTCCTGCGCCAGTTCAAGGTCGTACGCATGATGAATCTGATGGAAGCCAGCCCCGGCACACGCAACTGCCTGGTTCCACTGGCGAACGGCAATGGCTCCGAACTTGACAATGATTGTCTTACCCGACCCACTCAATGGAGCGAACGCACATCAATGGATGATGCGGTGTGGGGCGGCAATGACGAGCGCACCCCTCACACCAAACGCCACGGCGCGCCCATCGAAGTCATGGTCGCGCTCGCCAACACCCTCAAACGCGATATCTGGGTCAACATGCCGCATGCAGCAACAAATGATTATGTGAGCCGCTACGCAAGCTATGTGGCGCAGCACCTGAACAATCAGCTTAATATCTATCTCGAATATAGCAACGAATTCTGGAACAACGGCTTTCTTGGTCACCATTACATTGAAAAGAAGGGATTCGACGCCGGGCTGGATGAGGATATTCCAAGCATTACCAGCAATCGCGACGGCGAGTATTTCGCTCGACTGCGCTATTACAGCCAGCGCGCCGTGGAAATCTTCGAACTCTGGAAAATTGCATTTGACAATAGTAATGAGCGCCTGATCCGCGTGCTCGGAACCAGCCAGGGCGACGTGGTGCTCAGCGAGCAGATGATCAAACACGTCGGCGCGGACAAAATAGATGCAATCGCCATGGCGCCCTATTTCTTCGGTTGCGTAAGCCATCCGCTGGATCGCCCTGATCCCTGTCCGGACGCCAGGGTGCTCATCGAAGCCAAAACCGTAGATGACATTTTCGAAATTATTGATCAGGATAAATCTATCGACCCTAGCGCGCTTTCCAGCACCATCAACAAAATGAAGGCGCAAGCGCAAATGGCGTCGCGTTACAACCTCAAATTGCTTACTTACGAAGGCGGACAGCACCTGACCATCCTCGGCGACCTGGGCAAGCTGGATGAAACCGACAAGGCGCGCTTCCGTCTGCTGTTCAAAAAGGCAAACCGCGATCCGCGCATGAAACAGCGTTATGAAACATTGCTCAATGGCTGGAAAAACCTCAGCGACGAAGGAGCCACGCTGTTTACGTTATACACCTTGCCACAAACCTACTACCGTTTCGGCAACTGGGGACTCAAGGAGCATCTCAACAAGACACGCAAGGACTCGCCCAAATTCGACGGTGTGCTGAGCTTTATGGAAAGCGTTGGCAAATGCTGGTGGGATGGCTGCGAGTAGAAGCGCTGTTGCTGTTGTCGCATTGCCAGGTCTTTAATTCATGATCAGGAAGCACTATATTCATTTTATATGAAAAAACACAGCCCAATCCTGGCGTCTGCCTTTCTTCCACTCATGTTAATCATGTTGTTCTTGCCAAACAGCGTAAAGGCCGACTGGAAAGAATCGCTTAATAATGCCTGGGACGCCACAAAAGACATGAGTGGTGATACCCTTGATAAGACAAAAGATCTGTATGATTCGCTTTCCGGCAATGTCGAACTGGTCGATGGCGTCGCCAAGCCGATTAACCTGGAAGCTATCCAGGCCGAAAAAGAACAGCATTTAAAAAAAATCTGGCCGGATGTACTGGATAATCTCGATAAAGCCCTGGAGCTCAATCAAAAAATTGATACGGCGCCTGAGTCAAGCTGGTTCGGCGATACCAAACGTTCGCTGAGAGAAGCGCAGTTTGACGTTTTTGATGAAATTGAAGCCTTACTGGACAGCCCCGGCATTTCACAAAACCGTAAAAATATTGAGCGTCTTAGGGAAAAAATCAACTCTGAACGCAAAAATATTGCAAAACTAAAAGAACGGCAAGTGGTTTCCATCGGCTCAAAGCGACAGAAGCTCGAAGACAGAATAAAAGCCATTGAACAAAAAATAACGCTTTATAACAACACGATCGACAACCAAAAAAATATACTGAAAGCGCGATTACAGTCAATGGGACTGTTGCTGGATAAACGCCATATTGATGTCTTGTTATCACGCGTAGATTCGGATGACATTATCAAGATG
>JANTHA010000243.1 GCA_024762625.1 Thiotrichaceae bacterium | reverse complement strand
TCTGATGTATCGTTCATACTGATGCTATATTATTAATGCGATGAACGCAGTAAAACCGACTATAAAACCGACAAATATAATTACGAAATAATAAAAAGCCGGTAAAAAAACAACTCAAAGAGAGGCAGTGTGAAAAGCAAGCAGATTTCCATTGAAACGGGGTTATTATCAAATGCGCGGCTGTGTTTGTCGCCGAATCATGATGATCGTCCAGATGAATCAGAAATCAATCTGATTGTTATTCACAATATCAGTCTTCCTCCTGGTCAATTTGGCGGGGAGGGTATCGACCAACTGTTTACCAATGCGCTGGATAAAAATGAGCATCCCTTTTATGAGGAAATTGTTGATCTTCGCGTCTCCAGCCATTTACTGATACGGCGTGATGGTGAAGTGGCGCAGTATGTTCCTTTTCATAAACGCGCCTGGCATGCTGGAGAGTCCCGCTTTCAGGGACGTTCGATGTGTAATGATTTTTCCATCGGTATTGAACTGGAAGGAACTGATTTTGAGCCATTTGAAACGATTCAGTACGATGTATTGATCCAGACGATAACGGCTCTGCTGGATGCGTACCCCGGCTTATCTGCTGGCGCGATCACCGGACATGAACACATAGCGCCTGGACGCAAGACTGATCCTGGCCCTTTTTTTGACTGGGATCGTCTATCCAGGCATTTTAATACAAGTTTGCCTGCGCCAGCGGATTGCGCGTAAGGCGCCGAATTTTGCTTATTCCCGGTATGTGTCTTGTCAAAGTGATCTGAGGCGAGGCTTCTCGTTTGTCCCATTGGCGGCCTGAGTCTTGGCGCTATAAGAATAGTAGGACTGGTCATAGTCCGGGTTGACGGCTCGATTGACCTTGGTAAGTATGCTGCCAACGATATTTGCTTTAGCGCGTTCGAGTCGTTTGAGGCTGTCTAATAGCGCTGCTTTGCGGGTTTTTCCAGCTTGCACGGTGATAATGGTTGCTTCTGCGAGGTTGGCGAGCACCAGCGAATCCGCCAGTCCCAGCACGGGAGGACCATCAATTATGATATGGTCGTATTTGCTGCTTGCTGTTTTCATTAGTTCAAGCATTTTATCCCCGGAAAGCAGCTCAACCGGATCAGGTGGTATGGGGCCTGAAGTAATCACATGTAAATTATTAATCATACAACTGCGGCTAATATCCGCTTCGTTTTCAGCGCCCGCCAGCAGGTTGGTCAGGCCTCGCAGATTTTCAAGTCCCAGTAGTTTATGAATTCCCGGATTGCGCAGATCAGCATCAATCAATAAAACATTATTACCAGCCTGGGTATAAGCAGTCGCAAGGTTAACGGCGATAGTGCTTTTGCCTTCGCCCGGCCCGGCGCTGGTAATAAAGACGCTGCCCGGCGAGCCATTGCGTGTAGAGAAGCGTAAACTGGTGCGCAGTGAGCGTATCGCTTCCGCCAAAGGTGACTGTGGCTCGGCGGCGGTTTGCAAAGCCAGTTGTTTATCACTGAGTTTATCAATCTCAGGTATCTGACACAGAACCGGGAGCCCAGTGATTTGTTCCAGATTGTCTGATGTCTTGATGCTGTCATCAATGAATTCCCTGAGAAAGGCGATGCCCATGCCGAGTAAAAGGCCAAACAACAGGCCAAACGCCAGGTTGGTGCGCATATCGGGTTTGTACTTTTTGTTGGGAATGCCCGCTGTATCTATAATTGAAATATTGTTTGCGCCTATATTACCGGCTATGTTAACGGCCATGAGTTCTTCAAGCTGCTTGTTATAGGCTAGCTGGTTGATTTCAACTTCGCGTAACAGCGTGTTATAGCGGGTATTTTTGCTTTGCATTTTAAGCGCATTTTGCTTCATTTTTTCATACTGTTCTCTGAGCATTTTTTCTTTTTCCTGGGCGGCCAGGAAATTTGATTTCAATGCGCTTTGAATATTAGTGCTTTCTCTATCAACCTGTTTAAGTATGTTGTCAATCTGTTTGCGCAAGCGCCGGGATTTTGACGAACGTTTATTTCTTTGTGACTGATATTGTGTTTCCAGTCGCGCAGCTGCATTTTTCAGGGAAAGAATATAAGGGTCATTGACCAGGTTGACCGAGCTTTTGCTTTTATCCGGATTCTTGAGATATAAATTATAGGCGGCTTCAGCTTCAATACGCTCCTTTTCCGCCGTAATAAGTTCTTCAGCCTGTTTTTTTAAAGCGTGGTTAGTGGTTGTCTGGCCTTCGACATCCTGGATGATATTGTTTTCTTTTGCAAAGGCGTTGAGGCGTTTTTCCGCATCCTCAAGACTCTTTTTGGTGACTTTGATGCTATTGCTGATATAGGCTTTACTGCTTGCCGCTGTATCGAAACGGCGTTCCAGGTTCTGACGCACAAATGTTTTGGCGATAGCGTTGGCGATATCGGCCGCCAATTTGGGATCAGTCGAATCGTAACTGATTTTAATTAACTGCGAATTACTGACCGGTTTTACGGTCAGGTTTTCCAGAAATAGTCGTTCGATGTTGTCCGAATTGTTTTGTTTTCCAGAATCGCCAGACAACATGTTCTTGATTTTGGATATTAGTCCGGTCGGTTTAATACGGGTTTCCAGGCCCAATTGATCAATAACGCGGCGCGCCAGCGCTTTAGTTTGTAATAGTTGAATCTGGGTTTCAAAGAAATCGCGATCGCTTCTGGTGACTTTGCCATCAAGAATTTCGTTGCTGTTAGGCGCGTAACGCTCTACTTTCAGGGTTGCTTCGGCGCGATAGATGGGTTGCATCAGCAATGTTAACAACAACGCTGCAATCAGGGTCGCCAGAGCGACGCCCAGCACCAGTTTCTTACGATGCTTTAATATGGCTATGAATTCACGTAAATCTAGCCCGCTGGATTGTTCCAGCAATTCCTCAGGATAGACCCCATTCGGATAATTAATTACATTAGGTTTTTTATTGGCAGGCAGGCGATTATCATTGTCTGATTTCATAATGGTATGACTATTCGTGAATTAGTAGTGAATTAGATCGTTAAGCAAATGCGTAATTGATAAAAGTTGATGGGGGGTAGTATCCATTTCCAGCAATATGGTTCAAGGAAGCGACGGATAAAGTTAGGTTTATCAACGACGAGCTACGCAAAATCAAGCCGCGCATTTTATCAACTAACTTTATCCAGGGCAAATGGTTGTGATGTTTTGACATTTTTCCTGATAAAGATAAACCCTTATCCCTTCATTGCTGTCCCGCTAATTGGGATAGCAGTGACATAAGCGTCGATTCTAAACACTTTTAACCTTCTAGAGTAAATTTGGACATGAAATGTGGTTCTTAATAGTTAACATCCCATGACGGTGTTCGTAGCCAGCAGACTTTGGTTTCTTTTTTTAGCCTCAGTTTATGGCTACGAGTTACTTTTCTCTCTTTGGCAAGAGAAAAGTAACCAAAACGTGTGTGAACCAAGAAAGTGCCACCCTCTAAAAGCCCCCTGCGGATCATTGCGTTTCTCGTATTTTATGGGGTAGAAGGAAACTCGCTCCTGTCGTCGCTCAAACAACCTTCGCCCTGATCCATAAAATACTGCGATACTCATTGGCTTTTAGGAAGGGATATAGCACTGT
>JANTHA010000242.1 GCA_024762625.1 Thiotrichaceae bacterium | reverse complement strand
ATAGCCGCCCCACATGGGAGGCATGCCAGCGGCTTCGGGCGGCATATTCATCAGTCCGGCACAATCTACGCCGTCAATTTTGGCGAGCGTGTATGGCATATTCATATCGACGTCTTCCAGTTGCCAGTTGAACAGTCCGCCGTAAAAGGCTTTAGCGCCTTCAATGTCGTTGGTCATTAATTCATTCCAGCTAAAAAAGCCGTGTTGTTTCATGGGGTCGCTCATATTTTTTCCTCTTTTGAGTTGCTTTGTGAGTTGGTTTGTGCAGCGGTAAGAGATGCTGCACCTGAACAACTATACAGCAGTTCTCCTGACAGCATTGTGTCAGGAGCCTCGCCATTTGCGCCAATTGATATTATGGAATGCTTATTAAGTAGGGGAAAACCATTATAACATTTCATGCTTTACCTAATAGCTAATCATTACTGATTAATTCAAGATGAAGGAAATAACAAGATAAGCTCCAGCAGGCATGACGACAAAGTCATGCGCTGGAAATAATGTTTTACACAAACCTGAAACAATAACACTAGGAGGTTGATATGCGAGCAGTTTGTCGCATCGCGTCGTTATCAAAAATTTCAACAGTCGCCGCTTCGGTACTGACGCTGGCGGGTATCGTTGGTTTGTCATCAGCAGCGCTTGCCGGTGATGACAAAAAAGCGGACGCAACACACGAAGAAGGTAAGAAACTGGCTTTTGACAAGAAGAAAGGCAATTGCCTGGCTTGCCATCTCATTGCGGGAGGCGATCAGGCGGGTAATATTGGCCCACCGCTGGTAGCCATGAAAGCGCGTTTTCCTAAAAAGGAGGATTTACACGCTCAAATTTATGATGCGCGCGTCAAAAATCCCAACACCATCATGATCCCGTTTGGGCCGCACAAGGTGCTTACAGACAAGGAAATTGACAAGGTAGTGGATTTTATTTACAGCTTGTAGGCTCAGGTTTTTTTCTTATAAAACCTGGCAAACCCCTTCAATTCAATCAAACACATATTTGAGGAAGTTTTAATGAAACGTAGAAGTTTTCTAAAAGGCTCAATTGCAGCAGGCGCTGCCGGAGCTGGACTGGCGGCAGGCATTCTGACGCCCAACATGGCTTTTGCCGATGACGTTGCCGACAATCCTTTCAAGGCCAAATCGGTTGACGAGGTTCTTAAAATGCTAGGCGCATCAGGCGCAGAGTCTTCTGACAAGATCAAGATCAAGGCTCCTGAGATTGCTGAAAACGGCGCTGTTGTGCCTGTAGGCATTACTTCGGAAATACCCGGAACTACCGAAATCATTTCCATCACTGCGAAGAATCCTACGCCGCTGGCGGCGCGTTACACCTTTGGCGAAGGCGCAGTCCCTGCAATCAAATCCCGCTTCAAGATGGGTAAGACCACTGATGTGATTGCTGTGGTCAAGGCCGGTGATAAATACTACACCGCGAAGAAGGAAGTTAAAGTAACTAAAGGCGGCTGTGGCGGCTAAGCTAGGAGGAATAAGAAAGATGGCAAAATCAACGATAAAATTACGCACTAAGGAAAAAGGCGGCAAAATCCAGGTTAAAGCCCTGATTACGCATCCCATGGAAACCGGCTTGCGCAAAGACAAGAAAACCGGCAAGAAAATCCCGGAGCACTACATTACCAAAGTTGTCGTCGAGGCTAATGGTAAACCAGTGTTGACGGCGGACTGGAGTGGCTCTATTTCCAAGAATCCGTTTCTGTCATTCAGTTATGCGGGATCCAAAGATGATACCGTTAAATTGACATGGACTGACAACACTGGGAAAAGCGATTCCATTGAAAAGAAAGTAGGCGAAAAATAAGCCTGCCGGATAAAACAAACTTGTACAGCAACATTTTTGACGAGCATGTTTTAAATATTCTTAGAACTTGAATATGCTTGTTGGATTTATCGTTGATAAATAGATGCTGTGCTAGATAATCAGATCAAATGGCCGCGCCGGGTTAAACCGGACGGCGTCATTTGACGCTAGGAGGAACCATATGAAAAAATTGATCACGACCGCTGCCGTGATGGCCATTGGTGCTGCCATAGGCTTGTCGTCAATGGCGGTGCAAGCTAAAGAAACCACAATAGACCCCGCTGCCGATCGGGAAGCATTTAGAAACTTCTTCAAGAAGCATCTGGGCGACAAAATCAAACTGGATGATCTCAAAGATGGCGTTTACGCACTGGATGAAGACGCGCGTAGCCAGTGGGAGGAAATTGAGGAATTCCCACCCTATGAAATCGAACTGGACAAAGGCGAGGAGCTGTGGAATAAAAAATTCAAGAATGGCAAATCGTTTGCAGATTGTTTTGGTAAGGACGTGTCTAAAATCCGCGCCAAATACCCTTATCATGACGAAAAAACAGATACCATCGTAACGCTTGAAGGCGACATTAATAAATGCCTGAAGGATAATGGCGAGAAGCCATTTAAATGGAAAAAAGGAAAAATTGCTGATCTTTCAGCTTATATATCCTATGAGGGGCGAGGCCAGAAGATCACTACCGAGCCCAAAACCGATAAAGCGAAAGCCTGGTACGATAAGGGTAAAAAGTTTTTCTACGCCAAGCGTGGTCAGTTAAATATGGCTTGTGCAGACTGTCATGTCTATAACTCGAATCGTCGAATTCGCGGCGACCTGCTCAGCCCCGCCTTGGGGCATGTAACCCACTTCCCGGTATTCCGTTCCAAATGGGGAAATCTGGGCACCTTGCATCGTCGTTATGGCGGTTGTAACAAGCAGGTAAGAGCCAAGCCATTCAAGGCGCAAAGTGATGAATACAAGGCCCTCGAATATTTCCAGTACGTTATGTCAAACGGTATGGAGTTTAATGGACCGGGCGCTCGCAAGTAAATCTTGTGAAGGAAATACTTACAAAATTAAAAGTTAGGAGTTGAGCATGAAACTTAAAACTAAATTGGCGACCGCCATGGCGTCATTATTGCTTACGGCAGGAGCGCTGAACACAACGGCATTCGCAGGAGCCGTGGATGACGCCATAGCAGCAGCTAAAAAAGCACAAAAGGAAGCAGCAGCGCTCGGGTTTGAATGGCGCGATATGGGAAAGATGATCAAAAAGGCAGAAGCGTTAGCAAAAGAAGGCAAGACCAAAAAAGCAATTAAAATCGCCAATACAGTTGCTGCCGAGATCGAACCCATTAGAAAACAGGCGGAACTGGCTAAAACGGCCGGACCTCATTTCTAATATCAAAAACTTTTTTAGGAAGCACAGCTGTTAGGCTTATTTCATTGGACTTAATTTGCTTGATGGGTAGATAATATTGTAAGTAATTATAGTCTTTGAATAATATTATCAGTTGACAGAGCCGGGGAAATCCCGGCTCTTTTTGTTTGGAAACCCCTATATCCAGACAATCAAATTCAAGTTTTTAAACCCGCCTGTGGAGACGAATAGTTATAAGTATAATGTATTGGTTTCTACTCTCTGCTTAACCCGGTTATTATTTAATAGTAAACAATAATCAAGAGTTAACAATGTAATGGTGTGTATTCATCACATCTAAATATAATTGAAACAATAAGAAACAATAATAAATTTCAAATATTTTCCCTTGTTAATTTCATTA
>JANTHA010000241.1 GCA_024762625.1 Thiotrichaceae bacterium | reverse complement strand
GGGATTTATCAATGCAAATGCCTATGCAGATGTCGGTTTTATCAGATAAGTCATGTTCAATAGCGCCCAATACCGCTTGTTTGAATACGTCGGAAAAGTCATCCAGTTCTCGATAACTGTATTCGCGATCTTCAAAAACCAGCGCCGTGTTTTTCGACGTCTGTCTACACTGGCGCGCAAACAATTCGGGGATGCCAATCAAAACCTCTTCCTGACTTTTACAAGCAGAATATGTAGAGCCATGAATGTCGGCATTACTGTCGGCATTTCTGTTCATATTATCTATAGCCGCTAGAACCGCGCTATTCCCCGTTTTCATTTATTATTATTCTCTGTTTGTCTTCCGTATTCTAAAGTTAATTCAGCTAATTCAGCTAATTCAGCACTTTGTTTATTGCCTGTTCCAGAATATCCAGTCCTTCTTCCAGCAAAGGCAACTCAATAGTCAAAGCGGCCATCACTTTTAAAACCTCATCATCAGCGCCTGAGGACTCAATCAACAAGCCGCCTGCAAACGCTTCATCAATGATCGCTTTGGCGATTTCGCCTTTTCCAACATCCAGGCCCCAGATCATGCCTTTCCCTCGATAGCTAACGCCTTTTTTCTGGTATTGTGCGGCAAGTCGTTTCAGGCGGCTTTGCACCATCAGGCTACGCACAGTGATTTTGGCTTCAAAATCATCCGCCCAGTTTTCAAGCACCGCGCGACCGGCGACAAAGGCAAGATTGTTGCCACGGAAGGTGCCGGTGTGTTCGCCTGGTTTCCACTGGTCAATTTCCGGTTTGATCAGGTTGATCGCCAATGGCAAACCGCCGCCAAGCGATTTGGATAAACACACAATATCCGGAACAATGCCCGCATCTTCAAAGCTGAAAAATTTACCGCTGCGACCGTTACCCACCTGAATATCATCGACGATTAACAAAATATCGTGTTTTTTACAAATCGCTTCAATGCGTTTTAACCAGTCATTGCTCGCAATATTGATGCCGCCTTCTCCCTGAATGGTTTCCAGGATGATGGCCGCAGGTATGGGAATACCGCTGCTTTGATCGCTGAGCACCTTATCCAGATATTCGCTGGTGTCTACATTTTCACCCATATAGCCGTCAAACGGTAGATGAGACACATTGTCGCGCGCGCCATAATATTCGCTGTGATAGTAGTCATTGGCAGTCAGCGCCAGGGAACCCAGCGTATGGCCATGATAGGCGTGACTGAAAGCAACAATATGAGCGCGCTGCTTAACCTTGCGCGCAAGCTTGATCGCCGCCTCAACCGCATTGGCGCCTGTGGGACCGGTAAACTGGATCTTATACTCGAGGTCGCGTGGTTTCAGTATGATTTGTTCAAAGGCGCGTAGAAATTCAACCTTGGCGCGAGTCGTCGCGTCAAGGGAATGCTGAATACCATCATCCTGAATGTAATCAAGCAAGGCCTGTTTTGCAATCGGGTTGTTATGCCCATAATTCAGGGTGCCTGCTCCGCAGAAAAAATCAATATATTGACGACCATCAGAATCTATCAGGGTTGAGCCGCGCGCCTGTTCGAAAACTGCGGGGAAAAGCCGGGCATAGCCTCTGACTTCTGACTCAAGCCGGGAAATATCTTCTCTGGCCAGCTTTGAATCAAATGTGATTTTCTTATGACCGGAAGCGCTTTTCCAGTCGATAACCGTTGCGTTTTTTTGATGTAATGCCATTATAATTTTTTAGTATTAGTTGGATAAGCACATTATAACATTGACTGCGCTTTGAGCGTAGCGATGCCGGATAAGTGGAGTCAGGCCATCGACAAACAAATCACCTGTCACCGTATCTTTTTATAAGCATCCAATAACTGCTGGTGCGAACGCCAGTCGCTTGATAGCTTGAAAACCTCTTCGCCAGCAAGTAATCGAAGCGCTTTATCAACGGCGTCTTCTCCATATAAACGAGTCAGCGAATCAAGGTAAACCTTCAAACCGCCATCCTGTTGTTCCAGTTGCAACAGGCTATCAATGCAATGATATACACTCAAGCGAAATGGATCAATCTGCTTGAAATGAAGCAACCATTGGCAGCCTTCGCTAGCCCTCTCCTTGTCAACGATTCTTAGCGCCAGCATGGTCATCAGTTCCGCCACACGAAGATCAGACCAGATACTGTCTTTATCCGCTGCAAGACCGATCAAGGCGGCTACCGGATATTGGTCGTCGTGATTCAAATCTTCCAGTTGCTGCAATAATTCCTCACACTCCAGCGCTGTCTTGTCTGGTTTGAGAATGGCGTCGCGCAGGCTGATCCCTGTGTTGTTATTCTCCCAGATCAAATCATCAACCGGGTATATCTCGGATAGGCCGGGAACAAGAATGCGACAGGCATACACGCCAAAATGATCGTAGTCAGCAATATAAATATCGTTGCCATCCTGATGAATGCGCTCACATAGCCAGTTGAATTGCGCTTCGGTTGTTTTTAATCCTGCGCTGATTGTTTTCCGCCAGTCGACAAACTCATAATCAGGCTGAGCGCCCAGAAAATTCCAGCTGATAATGCCGCTTGAATCAATGAAATGGGTTTCAAGGTTTTGGGGGCTGGCGATCTCATCCAGATCAAAACCAGGCTCGGCAAAACCACCCAGCGCATCCAAACCACGACCCTGCAATAATTCCGTGAGCGCCCGTTCAAGCGCCACTTCAAAATCCGGGTGAGCGCCGAAACTGGCATAGCATCCTTTGTCTTCCGGGTTCAGCAAGGTCACGCAAATAACCGGGTATTCGCCGCCAAGCGAAGCATCCTTGATCAGCAAGGGATAACCTGCGGATTGTAGCTCGCGGACGCCTGCAACAATATCTGGGTAATCCGCCAGTACCTGATCCGGAATATCCGGCAAGCAGTCGCCATCGGCGATAATCTTGAATTTGACGTTGCGTTCAAAAATCTCGGAAAGCGCCTGGACGCGCGCTTCAAAAACCGTATTGCCTGCAGACATGCCATTGCTGACATACAGATTGCCAATGATATTTACCGGAAAATAAACCGTTTCGCCAGTTCGCTGACAAACATAGGGCAAGGTGCAAATACCCCGCTCATGATTGCTTGAGTTAATATCAATCAATGTATGCGGCTGCAATTCGTCATCGCAACTGTAAAACGCGATGAGTTCGTCATTGAGCAAGCCAGTCGGCCAGCTTCCATCCTGATTTGCTTGAAACCATTTTTCATCCGGGTAATGGATATAGTTGCTATTGCTAATCTCATCCCCAAGATAATAGTCCGCCCAGAAATAATGTGTGGATAAGCGCTCGAAAAATTCACCCAGCGCGCTTGCCAATGCCGCCTTTTTAGAAGCGCCTTTACCATTTGTGAAGAGTAAGGGACAATCCCGGTCCCGAATATGTACTGACCAGATATTAGCCACCGGGTTTAACCAGGATTGTTCTATAATATGTATATTCAGCGCCTGCAGTTTTTTCTGCATGGTTGAAATAGAGTCTTCCAGCGCCGCATCTTTGCCGGGAATATAGGTTGGTTTCGTGTTTAGACTGTTTGTTTGATGACGCATGATCCATTTTCATAAGCTTATCGTAATAAATAAGCATAACAGTTCCCGG
>JANTHA010000240.1 GCA_024762625.1 Thiotrichaceae bacterium | reverse complement strand
GTTATATTCATAATATGTTCCCTTTTTTGCATGATTTAAAGTTGAATTATATCATATAATTTAGTTAGTTAAGCGCTTAAGTCAATGACATTGGGCGCAAGCCAGATAACATCAATTTCCGTTCCCGCGCCTGCTTCATCCGGCGCATTAATGGCGATTTCTGCGGGTGTAAGCGTCAATGAGCGCTCGCTTAATACGGACTTTTTGTCCTGAAGGCTGAAAAAACGCAGCCTGTAGTCGCCAGCTTCAGAAGGAAGGCGCATGCTTGCTTCCTTTTTGTTTTTGGTATAAATCGACGGGTTTGCATAAAAATCAGGTTTGTCATCCGCAAGTTGAAGGTTTATTTTTCCTGCTTCAACGTCTGGCGCTTCCCAGGAGACGGTTATTTCGGTTCCTGTAAGCGCCTTGTCTGGCGCATTGATTTTGGCTTTGGGCAGCTGTTTGTTCATATTGACTTTGACTAGCTGGTTTTCATCGCCAGAGATTTCTATGCTGGTTTGTCCTGAGTAGATGCCGCTGCTGCCGCTCACCAGCCATTTTCCGCTTGTTATGGCATTTTCAAGGGGTTCTTTTCCCGCAATTCTGATGTCTTTGCCGGTTCCATTGCCCGTTATTGAAATGACTTCTTCCGTGTCCTGATTAATTAATTTCCAGTCAATCGTCTGATTTAACAGGCCGCCGTTTTCTTCATCCACGGCTTTGATGGTCAGCATTTTTGGCTGTTCCACCACTTTCTGCAACGCTTCGCCCAGTTGTTGCGCATTGTCGGCGGAAAAATATTTTCCGCCGGAATTATCAGCGATACATCTGAGCTGTTTGCTGGTTTCCTTGTCCACATCAAAGCCGATCACGTGTGCGGTAAAATTAATTCCGAGTTTTTCTAGTTCTGCGGCTGTCTTGCAGGGATCGGCGTTACAGGTTTCCTTGCCATCGCTAATCAGAATAACTGTAGCCTGGTCTTCAGTAAATTTGAGTTCATTCGCGGCTTCTCTAAGTGAGGCGCTAATCGGCGTCTTGCCCTTGGGGTTGATTCTGTTTACCCGTGAGATCATCTGTTGCTTGTTGACTTTGCCAACCGGAACCAGCGTTTGGATATCCTTGCAGTCGCCTTTTCGGCGATGACCATAAGCGAGCAGGCCCAGTTCCTTGTTTACATCCCAGTTGCGCACGAGATTGCCCAGTGTTTTTTTGGCGACTTTTATTTTCGTCTGTCCGTCAAGCTGTCCCCACATGCTGCCTGAAGCGTCAAAGACGATAATGGCTTTGTCGGCTGCATAGGCCGTAACACTTGTTATTAATAACAAACCGCTGAAAAGTAACTTGTTAAAGAAATAACTCATTTTGGGGTCTCCGCTCTTGTTTGAATCTATTTACTGCATAGCATAGGGTGTTTTATTGGTTTTTCTGTGAAAAATATCCGGTTTTTTATCGGTTTTCTCACTATATAAATATAGATCAGATTTGTGTACTAAGCTTGTTACTATGGAAATAACAAGCGACCAAATCATCATCAGCGCTGTATTGGGCATTGCGCTGCTGTTATTCGCCTGGGGTCGCTGGCGCTATGACCTGGTGGCGATGTTTTGCCTGTTGGTGAGTGTGCTGCTGGGCGTGGTGCCGGAAAAAGAGGCCTTCAGCGGTTTTGGCCATCCGGCGGTGGTAACGGTCGCCGCCGTGTTGATCATTTCCCAGGGGCTGCAAAATGCGGGCGTCGTGGCCTTGATCTCGGAACAGATCCGGCGTTTTTCTCTTGGCCCCTTTGGCTTGCTGGCTTCATTGACCATCGTGGTGACGGTGTTGTCCGCATTCATGAATAATGTCGGAGCACTGGCCTTGATGCTGCCGATTACCATGGTTGCGGCGAGGGAATATGATATTCCTCCCGCGCGCCTGCTGATGCCACTGGCTTTTGGCAGTATTCTTGGCGGATTAACAACGCTGATTGGCACGCCGCCGAATATCATTATTTCCGCCTATCGCGCCGAGGTAACGGGTTCCCCCTACGCGATGTTTGATTTTGCGCCAGTCGGCATTCCGGTCGCCTTGCTGGGCGTGTTGTTTATCGTGTTGATTGGTTGGCGCTTGTTGCCGCGCGCCAGAATGCTCAAAAACGCCTCGCTTAAGCTGTTCGAACTCAACACCTATCTGACTGAAATCCAGGTAGGGGAGCGTTGTGATTGCATCGGCAAGCGATTGAGCGAGTTGCCCATGTTTGCTACAGAAATGCTTGAGCTGGTGGGCGTTGCCAAACCAATGGGTTATGCGCGCAACGTCAGCGACTCTTACGTGGTGCGCGAGGGCGATATTTTCATTATTCGCGCCGATCCGACCGAACTCAAGCCCTTGCTGGATAACCATCATTTTGAACTGCTTAACTCGGCGACGCATATTTACGAGGAGCCGGATAAACATTCCGTGATCCTGATGGAAGGCGTGATTGCGCAGGATTCGCCGCTGGTGGGGCGAGATATTCGTTATCTGAGACGTTTGTCGGGTCGTTCCGTGGCGCTGGTGGGCCTGGCTCGAAAGGGCATGAGAGTGGTGCGTCGCCTGCGCCGCATCGTTTTTATCACGGGCGATGTGTTGTTATTGCAGGGGCATGAAGAAACCATCGACCAACAGTTCACCCGACTTGGCCTGTTGCCTCTGGCGCAACGCCCGCTGGAACTGGATAGAAGCCGCAAAGTGGGCATTGCGCTATCGGTTTTCATCGCGGCGATTGTTCTGGCAATAACCAATCTAGTCGCTTTGCCGGTCGCCTTTATCCTGGCGGTCATGGTTTATGTGCTGTCCGGCATTATCCGCGTGCGCGAAATTTATGAACAGATCGACTGGGCGGTGATCATCCTGCTGGCCGCAATGATCCCGGTCGGTCATGCGCTGGAGACCACCGAAACAACACAATGGCTGGCGAACTCCATGCTGGCATGGCTCGGAACCGATTCGCCGTTGCTGGTGTTGACATTGATCCTGATCATTACTATGTTGTTATCCAGCGTGGTGAATAATGCGGCAACCGCGTTGGTGATGGCGCCGATTGGCGCGGCGGCGGCCGAGACCATGAAGGTGAGTATTGACCCATTTTTAATGGTGATCGCCGTGGGCGCTTCCTGCGCCTTCCTGACGCCGGTCGGGCATCAATCCAATACGCTGGTGATGGGGCCGGGCGGCTACCAGTTCGGCGATTACTGGCGCATGGGTCTGCCGCTGGAAATGATCATTATCGTGTTAACCATCCCACTGGTAATCTGGATATGGCCTTTGTAGTTACCGAAAACTGTATCAATTGCAAATACACCGACTGTGTCGATGTGTGCCCGGTCGAATGTTTTCACGAAGGGCCGAACTTCCTGGTGATCGACCCGGACGAATGCATCGACTGCGCCATGTGCGTGCCGGAATGCCCCATCGACGCCATTTTTGATGAAGTCGACCTGCCAGAAAACCAGCAAAAATTCATCAAAATCAACGCTGAACTGGCGCAAAAATGGCCCGTAATCGACGCCGCCAAGGAGCCGTCCGAAGATGCGGATGAATGGGTCGACGCGCCGGACAAGATTCAGTATCTGGATATGGATTGATTCTGCGATTGATTGATCC
>JANTHA010000239.1 GCA_024762625.1 Thiotrichaceae bacterium | reverse complement strand
CGGTCACCTTGACCTTTTTCAAGTCGTCGGTCAATCCCAGTTTTTTGACTTTACCGACCTGCACCGCCTTGTAGCGAATCGGCGTTTTTTTCTCCTCAACGCCGGAAGCGTCATCAAAAACAATGGTGATGATGGTTCCACGCTCGCTGTAATACTTGAAAATCAACCAGCCGCCGATGATCGCAGCGGTCAGCGGTATGATCCAGACAAGTGAAAAACGCGACTTTGGATTGAGTTGCGCCGTTGGGTATTCGGTATTCGCCATTTATATGTTTTTATTGCCCGTGGTTAAGTGTCAGCGATGAAGTCTTCAGCTGTTTTCTGGTTTCCATCCACCTGCTGTTGATCAATGACATCCCAGATCAGGCGTGGGTCAAAAGTGTGCGCGGCAAACATTGTCAAAATCACCACGGATGCAAAAGACAGTGCGCCAAGGCCCGGCGTCACATTGGCGGTATTGCCAAACTGAACCAGAGTGACAAGAATGCCTATGACAAACACGTCAACCATTGACCAGCGACCGACAAACTCCGTGATCCGGTATAACAGGGTTCTGTCTCTGGGTTTCCAGCTGGATTTTAAGTGTACGCTAATCATCAAGCCAGTGAGTATAATTAATTTAAGTATTGGTATAAAGATGCTGGCGATAAATATCAGCAAGGCCAGAGGCCACATGCCGCCATCAAGCAGATGGATGACGCCGCTCATAATGGTGTCCGGCTGCCCGTTGCCCCACAGTATAACGGTCATGATAGGCAAGGTATTGGCCGGAACATACAGAATGATGGCTGCAATCAGTAAAGCCCATGTTTTACTCAGGCTATTGGGAATTCGCGAATGGATAATGGATTGGCAACAAGGGCAGCGAAGTTCGGCGTTCTCAAGATCAATTTCCTGATGCCTGGGTATTCTGCTCAGTGTATGGCAAAAGTGACAGGAAATCAGTCCTTGACGGCGCGCGGTGGGCGCGCTTGTCAAATTTGTTGAACTTGACGAATTTGACGAATGTGTCATAGCTGGCACCCGTTAGCGTTTCGTAGTTTGTTCCAGACATCGTGTGGATTCAGGGAATAACTTAATAAAGCCAGGGTAATAATTAACAGGCAAAATGCATACAGCGATACGCCAAAAATCACATCGGCAAGATCCCCCAGTTTGACAACCGCCACCAGCACCGCCAACATGAAAATCTCCAGCATTCCCCAGGCGTCGGTGCTGCGCAAAAAACGGAATAATGGCGCGGTATGGCGGTTAATCCGGCCATTTTTGACCTGCAACAACACATAAATTGTACCGACCAGTGTAGTTGCAGGAAAAATAACCGTGGTTAATAAAATGATAATGCTTAAAAAAGGTCGTTCGGCCTGAAATAGCGATACCGATGTCGATATCAGTGTTTCATCCTGAACGACGCCGAGCGCCTTGAGCGACAGTAACGGGAATAAATTGGACATGATAAACAGAATCAGGCCCGTCAAGGCAAAAGCAAGACTGCGGTCAACCGAATTTTTCTTGTTTTTGAACAGCATTGCATTGCAACGGACGCAATTGGCGGCTTCATCCAGCTTCAGGGGAGGGATGCGTTGAATCAAATCACAATCAGGGCAGGCCATGTGACTAAGCATGCTGCTTTTTTGTGATTTTAATGATGAATTTGATTCCATAGCTAAAGCAAAGTATTCCATTTTGCGCTTATTTTGACAGATTTAGTGCTAAAATCCCACGCGCTATCCATTTTGGTCAATACACCCGATAATAATGAATCATTTTATAACAATAGTTAAAGATAAAGTACGCCAATGGATGGTTGCGTCTCAGTTTAGACTGGCGCGTCAGGATGCGCTCATTCATCTGGCTATTCTGGGCCTGATCACCGGTTTTCTGGCCGGCGGCGTGATTGTACTGTTTCGCCTTTCGGTTGAGAAAACCCAGGATTACCTGTTGCCGGGGAAGGGGCCGGAAAATTACGAAGCCTTGCCGATCATGATGCAATTTCTTTTTCCCTTTGTCGCGAGCGTGGTGCTCGCCTTTATCTTTTATAAGTGGTCAAAAGGCATCCGGGTGCTGGGCGTGGCGCGGGTTATGGAGCGCGTTGCCTATCATCAGGGGCAGCTCACCTGGCGAGGCTTTTTCATGCAATTTGTGGGCGCAGCGGTAGCCATTATCGGCGGACACTCGGTTGGCCGGGAAGGTCCTCATGCCTATCTGGGCGCTGGGGCAGCCAGTCTGTTTGGCCAGCTGTTTAAATTACCCAATAACAGTATCCGCACCCTGGTGGCGAGCGGCGCCGCAGCGGGGATAGCGGCTTCATTCAATACGCCTCTGGCGGGCGTTGTGTTCGCGCTTGAAGTGATCATGATGGAATATGCGCTGAACAGTTTTATTCCCGTGATGCTGGCTGCGGTGGTCGCCACGGCGCTTTCCAATGCGGTACTTGGCGGCGATCCGGCTTTTTCAGTACCAGTCTTGCATGCAACGCCACTGACTGAATTGCCATTGGTTCTGGTGCTTGGTTTTACAGTTGGCGCATTTGCCGCCCTGTTTAATCATGTGCTTACAGTGATCAGCACGCGTACACAGCCCATAGCGATCTGGTGGCGCTTGCTGGCCTCCGGCGTGCTACTGGGTTTGATAGGCATTATGAGTCCGGAAATTCTGGGAATTGGCTATGACACCGTCAATGCGACTTTGCTGGGCGAGTTCGCCTTGTCCAGCCTGTTGATCCTGACTTTCGCCAAACTGTTTGCGACCAGTATCAGCGTGGGTCTAGGCGTTCCCGGCGGCATGATCGGCCCGGCTTTTTTTATCGGCGCAACCCTTGGCGGAGCGATTGGCATGCTGGCAAGCTGGGTGTATGACGGAAATACCATGCATATCGGTTTTTACGCCTTGCTGGGAATGGGGGCGATGATGGGCGCCAGTCTGCAGGCCCCGCTTGCTGCGCTGACCGCAATCATGGAATTGACTTACAATCCGGGTATTATCATGCCGGGGATGCTGGCAATCGTGGTCGCGCAATTGACGGCAAGCGAACTGTTTAAAAAGGAATCTTTGTTTATTACGCTACTGCGCTCAAACGGATTGCATTATTCGGTTGAGCCGGTTATGCAGGTGTTGCGTTCTGTGGGGGTGGCGAGTATGTTAAACAGCCATTTTGTGCGGCATTCGCATCTGATTACACGTGAAGAAGCAGAGTCGATTCTGAAAAAAGAACTTGAGTGGATCATTATTGATGACAAAAAAGGGAATGTGGATAGTTTGATGCCGGTTACGGAACTGGCGAAATATTTAATACGGGAGGAAAGTGACGAATCCGCTGAAGAAGAGAATCAGAGCAGTGTTTTCGTAAAGAACCCCGATAAGTCCGATCATGCTCTTGTTGCAGATGTCTCAGATGTTGTTGATGCTCAGGACAGTAGTCAACAGCAAACCCCGGATTCAGATGACTCAGAACAAAAAGCGGATCTAGAGCAAGAAGCGCAACAGGAAATGATTGATTTGCTCGAAATTCCTGCGAAACGATTGCATCTTACGCCTATCTCATTGCGCGCTAATTTAATGCGGGCGCATGAGCTTTTTGAACAGGGAGCAGAAGCGCTTTATGTGGTATTTCAGGAAGA
>JANTHA010000238.1 GCA_024762625.1 Thiotrichaceae bacterium | reverse complement strand
TGTGGACTAACGTCCAGTTTTTCAGCCGCATTCAGCGCGTCATTGATATTACCGATATTGCCGTAAAAACGTTTGCTGTTGCCGCCATGGATATCCAGCGCCTGTTTGTTTTTGATCGCCTGTTGCACCTGTTGTTGCAGCGCCAGGCTGATGTCATTGTTGTTAATCATTATTATGTAAATAAATATGTAATCAAATACGGAGTCGAATGTTGTTATGAGCAAGCTGGGCTAGAAACGTGGAATATCCGGATGAGGCAATTCGCCATGGTGCACATGCATCGCGCCCAGTTCGGCGCAGCGATGCAGCGTTGGAATGGCCTTGCCGGGGTTTAACAGCGCATCGGGGTCAAAGGCGCTTTTTACGGCGAAAAACTGGCTCAGTTCGGCCGGGTTGAATTGAACGCACATCTGGTCTATTTTTTCATGCCCCACGCCGTGTTCGCCCGTGATGGTTCCGCCCACGGCGACGCTGAGCTCCAGAATATCCGCGCCGAAACGTTCGGCTTTTTGCAGTTCGCCTTCATTGTTTGCATCATACAGAATCAAGGGATGAAGATTGCCATCGCCCGCATGGAAAACATTGGCGACGCGCAGTCCGTATTGCCCGGACATTTCAGCTATTTTTTGTAATACATGGGCGATCTGTTTGCGCGGAATGGTGCCGTCCATGCAGTAATAATCCGGCGATAGGCGGCCCACTGCGGGAAAGGCGGATTTTCTGCCCGCCCAGAGCCGGGTTTGTTCTTCCTCTGTGCTGGCGATAATGATCTGCGTGGCTCCCGCCTGCTTCAATACCATTTCAATGCGGTCGATTTGTTCGGAAATTTGTAATGTGTTGCCATCCAGTTCACACAGTAAAATAGCTTCGGCGTCCAGTGGGTAGTTGGCTTTGGCAAAAGCGTCTGCGGCCTCGATCGCGAGCTTGTCCATCATTTCCAGACCCGCCGGAATAATCCCGCTGTCGATAATGCTGGCGACTGCATTGCCTGCTTTTTCGATATCGTCAAACGCGGCCATAAGCACCTTGACGCCATCGGGACGGGGCAATAGCTTAACGGTCACTTCGACGATAATGCCCAGCATGCCTTCGGAACCGGTCATCAGTGCAAGTAAGTCATAACCCGGGTTATCCAGTGACTCGGAACCCAGTGTGAGCAGATCGCCGTCAATGGTAATAATTTTGACCTGCAATACATTATGCACGGTCAAGCCATATTTCAGACAATGTACGCCGCCTGCATTTTCCGCCACATTGCCGCCAATGGAACAGGCGATTTGTGAAGAAGGGTCGGGCGCGTAATAGAGACCAAACGGACTGGCGGCTTCTGAAATCGCCAGGTTTCGCACGCCAGGCTGTACGGTGGCGGATTGTTTTTCTGGGTCGATGTCCAGAATCTTGTTGAACCGCGAAAGGCCAAGTATGATGCCGCCTTCATCGGGCAGTGCGCCGCCGGATAAACCGGTGCCCGCTCCCCGCGCGACGATGGGGATTTGTAAACGCGAACAGACTTTAACGACTTGCTGAACCTGTGCAATGGTGTCTGGTAGCGCAACTGCAAGCGGCAATCGCTGGTAGGCGGATAGGCCATCGCATTCATAGGGCTTGAGTTCTTCTTGCTTGCTGAGTAAGCATTCAGCAGGCAGTATCTCGCCGAGTTCAAACAATAACTGCTGGCGCAACTGGCTGAGCTGATTTTGCTGATCCGGCGCAGGCTTATTTTCATGATTGCTGTTATTCGAAGACATTCTATTATTCTAACTTGACTGGCATTGATATACACTATCGCTGGTTAATTTTATGGTAACTACCCAGTTTAATTGCTTGCTTTCGTTTTGAATTACCGCAAAACACGGGCGTTCTGAGTTGTTGCAGTTATGTTCAAGATAATTTTTACAGGAAAAAACCATTCAAAATGACAACACTGGCTAACATCAGCATCGCACAGGCGATCGCAATCATGTTCGGCGGCGGTTTGGGCGCATTGATGCGTTATATTGTCTCCAGTTTTGTCATGGAAAAAACGGGCGCGCAATTCCCTTACGGCACGATGACGGTCAATGTGCTGGGGTCCTTTGCCATGGGTTTTCTGGCCATGTTGCTGGTTGAACGGATTGGCCTTGATCCTTTAATAAGATTGACCTTGTTTGTCGGTTTTCTGGGTGCGTTTACCACCTTTTCCACCTTTTCAATGGAAACCTTCAACCTGTTTGAGCAGGGGCAGCATCTGCGCGCCTTACTCAATATGTTGTTGAATGTGTCCTTGTGTGTGCTGGCGGTGTGGCTGGGCGTGATCGCAGGCAAAAGCATCACTATTTAATAGAATAAAATCAAAGAGAAAAAAATGCTGGATATCAAATTATTAAGAAATGACCTGGATGGCGTTGCGGCGCAACTGGCGCGCCGTGGATTCGAGCTGGATACGGCTGCGTTTAAAGCCCTGGAAAAAAAGCGCAAGGCATTGCAAATGGAAACCCAGCATTTGCAGAATGAACGCAATACCCGGTCCAGATCCATTGGCCAGGCAAAGGCGAAAGGCGAGGATATCCAGCCTTTACTGGCGGAGGTTTCCGACCTCGGAGATAAGCTCAAGGCGGCGGAACAGGAGCTGTCTGAATTACAGACGCAAATTGATGAGATTGTCATGGGCATTCCCAATCTACTGGATGCAACTGTGCCGGATGGGCAAAGTGAAGAGGACAACGTTGAAATAAGCCGCTGGGGCGAGCCAACCGTCTTTGATTTCGAGCCGAAAGACCATGTGGATCTCGGACTGCCGCATGGCTGGATGGATTTTGAAGCAGCCGCCAAATTAACCGGTTCGCGTTTTGTGGTGATGCGGGATGGCATGGCGCGACTGCACCGCGCATTGATCCAGTTTATGCTGGACACCCATACAAATGAGCATGGTTATACGGAAGTTTATGTGCCTTACATGGTGAATGAAGATAGCATGTTTGGCACAGGGCAGTTGCCCAAGTTTGCGGAAGATTCGTTCAAGCTGGAGGGTGAGCAGAATTATTATCTGATACCAACCGCCGAAGTGCCTGTAACCAATCTGGTGAGGGATGAGATTATCAGCTCAGATGAGCTGCCTGTAAAGTACACGGCGCATACCCCGTGTTTTCGTTCGGAAGCAGGCTCCTATGGCAAGGATACCCGCGGACTGATCCGCCAGCATCAGTTTGAAAAGGTTGAGTTGCTGCACTTTGTAAAGCCGCAGGAATCAGAAGCTGCGCTGGAAGAACTGACCTCGCACGCAGAAACCATTTTGCAAAAACTGGCGCTGCCCTACCGCAAGATCATTCTGTGTGCGGGCGATACCGGGTTTTCATCAAGCAAAACGTATGATCTGGAAGTATGGCTTCCGGCCCAAAACACCTATCGAGAAATATCCTCCTGTTCAAATATGAAGGATTTTCAGGCGCGCCGCATGCAGGCGCGTTACCGCAACCCCGAGACTAAAAAGCCGGAATTACTACATACGCTGAATGGTTCTGGCCTGGCTGTAGGAAGAACACTGGTGGCGGTGCTGGAAAATTATCAGAATGAGGATGGCAGCATCCGTATTCCTGATGTTTTGCAAGGGTATATGGGTGGAGCAACCATCTTGAAATAGGGATAG
>JANTHA010000237.1 GCA_024762625.1 Thiotrichaceae bacterium | reverse complement strand
TTGTTATTCAATTGTTCGAGGATTTTGATCACATCCTGACCAGAATGGGAATCCAGGTTTCCGGTGGGCTCATCTGCAAGTAATAGCGGTGGATTCAGAATCATCGCTCGCGCAATCGCGACGCGTTGCTGTTGACCACCAGAAAGCTGCTTGGGAAGATGATGGGCGCGATTGGCAAGCCCCAGATCCTGAAGCACTTTAAGGCAGCGTTTTTTTCGTTCTGCAGGCGGCATCCCCATCAGCATTAGCGGCAGTTCCAGGTTGCCTTCTGCGCTCAGGCGCGGAATAAGATGAAATGACTGGAAAATGAAACCGATGTTCTCACGGCGGAAGGCGGCGCGTTTTTCTTCGCTCAGCGTCGTGAGTTCTTTTTCTTCAAACTGATAACTGCCCGAATTGGGAACATCCAGCAAGCCCAGCATGTTTAAAAGCGTGGATTTCCCCGAGCCGGATGCGCCCATGATGCTGATGTATTCGCCGCGTTCGATGTCCAGCGTTATATGATCCAATGCATGGACTGTTTCATCGCCGACCTGAAAATAACGGCAGATTTCTCGCAACTTGATCATCAGCTTTGTATCATTGGTTTTGTGATTTTTTAGTTTGCTTGGCATTTTCTTGCCCAGCGTTTTCTTGCTCAGCGATTGCTGGCTTAGCATTAACTTGCCCAGCGGTGTTTTTCATGTGTTTCGATTCAGCTTTATAATCAGCTTCTATTTCAGACTGGATACCCTCTGGTATGGCGGACGCTTCGCCGTTTTTTGGCGAGGCGCTTCCCTTGATTCTGGCCAGTGCGCCTTCCTCAACGCCTTCCGCGCCAAGCGAGGTAACGACCTTGTCGCCTTGTTTCAAGCCCTTTACTATTTCGCTGTAAGTCCAGTTGCTCAGCCCTTTTTCTATTTCTCTTTTCTCAAGTTTGTGGTTTTGCGGATTAAACAGTAGCACATGGTTGTCATCCAGCAAGGCTTCCCCCGGGATGCGCAGCACATGATGATGGGTTCTCAGGATAATATCCGCATCGGCGCTGTAGCCAACCAGCAGGGAAGACAAATCGGCGGCGTTTTTGAATGTGAGCTCAATATCCACGGTGCGCGCCTGTTTTTCGCGATCCACCACATAACTGCCAATGCGAGATACCTCGGCTTCAAAGATGCGTCCCCGCCAGGCATCCAGCGTAACGCGCGCTGGCAAACCGCGTTTCACCTTGGGAGCATCCACTTCATCAATCGGTACGCTGACGTAAAAACAACCGGGTTCGATCAGGTCGATCACCGGCGGGGTCAGTATTCCAGGCGGGGAGGGCGTCACATATTCATTCAATTCGCCGTTAATTTTTGCGATGACCCCATTAAAAGGTGCGTATAAAATGGTGCGCTTGAGTTGCGCTTTGGCCATTTTTAAACGCGCCTTGGCGACTATGATATTATCCCGGGCCGCCTTGCAATCGGCTTTTCGCACCTGTGCTTCGGTTATGGCCTTGTCATAGGCTTCCTGGGAAATGGTGCCTTCGCGGCGTAAGCGAGCGGAACGGTTGGCGCTTCGTTGCGCGACGTCCGCCTGCAGACAACTGGCTTTGGCTGTTTGTTTGGCGGTTTCGATAGATTTTTGATTAAGATCGATTTCGGCCTGCAGGTCATCGTTCCAGACTTTCAACAAAACCGCGTCTTTTTTGACATAAGCGCCTTCGGGATAGGGCAATTCGCTGATCTGACCACCGATGGAAGGCGACATTTTTGCGCGGCGGCAGGCTTTAACCGTACCGGCGCGCGTATTGGCGACAGTTTCTTCCACATCGCCGGGTTGCGCCTCGACGACGCTCACTTCTACAACGTCCGGGTGAGTATGCTTCCAGTACCAGGCGGAAACGCCTGCGCCGACTAGCAGTGGAATGATGATGTATGAAAGTCGCATAGTTGCCTTTATTTTGAGTACAGATGCCCTTAGCGTTGTGTCTATTATAATAGTTTCACAGTGTATCAGGGTTTTTAGCTGGGGTATTTTTTGATCAGCTTTATTAATTAGTTACCATCCGAAAGCATGCCAATTGAGAATTCCTCATGCACGCAATCTTTCACCCACTACATTTAGTTGTTTGAGAATAACCTAACGGCTAAATATGGTAGTCGCAATCATACGCACCTGATTCATTCTCAAAAAAGCCTGTTTCTGGACGATAACTGATTCGAATTCCATCACAAATTAACAGGGAAAGAGATTGAATCGTATATTCTGTTCTATAGTCGTTGGTCATGAAAACCAATCAATCTACCTTTTATTTTGCGAGCTCTGAGGAAGCAGAATCTGCTTTTTATTCAGCATTTGAAATGGGCGACATCCAGCTAATGGAGGCTGTGTTGGCTGATCGTAATGTGTGTTGTGTCCATCCCGGTTCTTTGCCAATCGTTGGTCGAGAGGCCGTTCTGGATAGCTGGGCGCGGATTTTATCAACAGAAATTGAGGCTGTTATTCACCCGGATGTAATAAATCGCACTGTGTTTGAGGAGATAGCAATTCACTTGGTGAGCGAGCGTATCGCTGCCAGTCATCATCTGGATTCACCAGTTGCAATGGTGTTGGCGACCAATGTGTATGTTCGTCAGAAAAATGGTTGGAGGCTCCTTGAACATCATGCTTCAGTTCCGAATGAAAAGGAGCAGCAGAAACAAACTGATAAAAAAACAACGGTAACGCATCCAGGCCCTCAAACTTTGCAGTGACCCAATAAGACCAGGTCTAAAAGTTTTGTGTAATAGCGCCTGATTATTTATAGCGACTTTATATTCCTTATTACAAAACCATATACCAGTTTTAAACAAAGGGCAGTAAACGATGCCCCTTAAAGGCAGGTTGTCGCCACCAGCGTTGCGCCAGCGTCGCGTAAATCTGCCTGAAATCGGTGGTGTGTTGTACGTTGCCGTTGGCGTCCAGCCTGGAAAAATCAGGGTGTTTTCCGTAAATGCCGCCTTTGACGCGACCGCCCAGAATCATGTGCGATGACGCTGTGCCGTGGTCGGTTCCGCCGCCGCGGTTTTCTTTGGCGCGGCGTCCAAATTCAGAGTAGGTGACCAGTAACACATTATTCCACAACCCGGCCTGCTTCATCGCCCTGGCGAATGAGGATAGTCCGTTTGCGACCTGGTATAGTCCGTTATCCTGTGGGCCGCGTTGACCTGAATGAGTGTCAAATCCATCCTGGGTGACTTTGTATACCGGCGCATCCACGCCGCTTAAAATCATTTCCGCGACCGCTTCCAGCGAATGCCCGAATACGCCCTTGGAAAAACCGACGCCTGCGCGTTTTGGGCGCTTGCCCATTTTCTGGCTGAGTTGTGCGCCAACCGCGTACAGTTGATGCTGTATATTGCTGACATGCTCAATAGCGGGCGTCTGATGGCTGGGTTGTACATCCTGAATGCGTTTAATCTGGCTCAGGAAGGTTTTTGGCTCCTGCATGGTGACGGCGTTAAGGCGGCTACTGGCGAGCGGTCCGAGTTGAGCCTGTCCCTTGTTCAACGCAATGCCATGCAGACCCTGTTTATATCGGGAAAGCACATTGGCGAGCCAGCCGTCTTCAATGAACTGATTGGCGTTTGAACCGGAGTTCCAGATATCCATTGAGCGAAAATGCGATAGCACTGGATGCG
>JANTHA010000236.1 GCA_024762625.1 Thiotrichaceae bacterium | reverse complement strand
CGTTGTGGACTCGTTGACGAATCACTGCTTGATCAGGAAGTTACCTTATGCGGCTGGGTAAACCGCCGACGCGATCATGGCGGCGTCATTTTTGTGGATCTTCGCGACTCGGAAGGTCTGGTTCAGGTCGTTTTCGACCCCGATGATCCGGCGATGTTCAAAATAGCCGAAACGCTGCGCAACGAACATATTATACGCGTAACGGGTCGCGTGCGTCATCGTCCTGAGGGAACCATCAATGAAAACCTCACCAGCGGCAAGATCGAGGTCTTTGCTCTGTCGCTTGAAATATTAAGCGCTTCGGAAACGCCGCCTTTCCAGCTTGATGACGATGTCAATGAAGAAGTTCGCCTGACTCATCGCTATGTTGATCTGCGTCGCGACGAAATGCAGCAACGCATCAAGACCCGCGCAAGGATGTCATCAGTGATCCGGCGTTTTCTGGAAGACAATGAATTCCTTGAAATCGAAACGCCAATCCTCACCAAGGCGACGCCCGAAGGCGCGCGCGACTACATCGTGCCAAGCCGCACCCATCCGGGTAATTTTTTCGCATTGCCTCAATCTCCACAGCTATTCAAGCAAATGTTGATGATGGGCGGAATTGACCGTTATTACCAGCTGGCCCGTTGTTTCCGCGACGAAGATTTGCGCGCCGACCGCCAGCCTGAATTCACCCAGGTGGACGTGGAAATGGCCTTCGTCAAAAGCGATGATGTGATGGACATGATGGAAGCCATGATCCGTAAATTATTCAAGGACGTTCGCGGCGTTGAATTGCCCGAAAAATTTCCGCGCATGAGTCATCAGGAGGCTATGCTGCGTTTCGGTTCAGACAAACCCGATATGCGCAACCCGCTGGAACTGGTTGAAGTCAGCGAACAGATGAAAGACGTGGACTTCAAGGTATTCTCCGGCCCGGCCAATGACGAAGGCAGTCGCGTTGCGGCGCTTAGAGTTCCAAATGGCTCGAAGTTATCTCGAAAAGATATTGATAACTATACTAAATTCGTGAGTCGGTATGGCGCACGCGGCCTTGCCTATATCAAGGTCAACTCGCTGGATAGCGGCATAGAAGGATTGCAATCCCCTATTCTCAAATTCCTGCCCGATGATGTCGTCATGGACATCATGCTCAAAGTGAATGCAGAGGAAGGCGACCTGGTTTTCTTCGGCGCAGACAAGAAAAAAATCGTCAACGATGCACTCGGTGCGCTACGCGAACAATTGGCGAGTGATCTGGATTTATTGCAGGGTGACTGGGCGGCGCTCTGGATTATCGACTTCCCGATGTTTGAATGGGACGACAAGGAAAACCGTTGGCAGGCGCTGCACCACCCTTTCACTGCTCCAAGCTGTTCGACAGAAGAATTACGCGAAAATCCGGGTGAAGCGCTTTCCGACGCCTATGACATGGTCATCAACGGATACGAAGTTGGCGGCGGTTCAATCCGCATCCACCAGCCCGATATGCAGTCCGCTGTGTTTGATATGCTGGGCATCTCGCAGCAGGAAGCGGACGACAAGTTCGGATTCCTGTTAAAGGCGCTTAAATTTGGCTGCCCTCCACTTGGCGGACTCGCGTTTGGCCTGGATCGACTGGTGATGCTCATGACAGACACCGATTCCATCCGCGACGTGATCGCTTTCCCAAAAACACAGACAGCCGCCTGTTTGCTCACTGAAGCGCCCGCAGACGTGCCGCGCAAGCAGCTACGCGAATTGCATATTCAGGTAAAACTACCGGAAACTGAAGTTTCATAGCCTTTTTCAGCTTAAATACAAAGTTACTGCTTTTTTATGTCATAGACATTCATATCGCGTAACCCAAAATGAAAAACTTCTTCTGCACAGACGTCAATACAGCGTCCACAATTGGTGCATCCGCCCGCCAGTATCACGGGCGCAACGCCTGTTTTTTCGCCCTTTAGCACCGGTTTGAGAATGTGCGCCTCCGGACAAACCACATAACATTCGCCACAGTCGTCACATGCTTTCCTGTCATCTGCGCGCACCCGTAGCGGGCTTACTTTACCGATCAAGCCATAAAAGGCGCCCATCGGACAAATATGGGTACACCAGCCGCGTTTTGTAATCAACAGGTCAAACAAAAACACGCCCGCAATGACAAACCAGCCCAGACTCATGCCGAAAAACAGACCGCGATGCAGCATGGAAACCGGATTAACCAGTTCATACGCCAGCGAACCCGTAACAGCGGCTAGCACTAGCACCATACCCAGCATCCAGTAACGTACATTGCGCGAAAAGCGGGTTCCGCCGCGTATCTTTAATTTGTTTCTTAACCAGAATGCAGCATCGGTTACAATATTTACCGGACACACCCAGGAACAGAAAACACGGCCGCCGACAATCAGATAAAACACCAGTATGATAGCGGCTCCAATTATTGCTTCCTTGGTCATGTGCCAGAAACCCGATGCTAGCATTTGTAAAAACAGGGTTGGATCAGTCATCGGAATCGTATTGAACAGTTTGCTGGAAGACAGATTCCCCTTGAGTATCCAGCCAAGCGTGCAATCCGTTTCGATGCCAAGAGCAGGGCTTAACCATTTGCAAATCGGTATCATCATGAACAGACCCAGGATGCTGATCTGGCTCAGACGTCTTAAAATCAACCATTTGTAGGCTTGCCACCATCCTTTCTTTTCTCTGGCTTCTTTGGCGATGATTTCATTGACGGCCATTACTTCGCTTCCTTATCCATTTCATCTTTAAGGAAACCACCCTTATTCAAAAAATCAAGCGGATTGCTGCTGCCTCCCGGTTGACCTTTCTCTGGTTGCGTTTCTCCCGGCTTTTTAACAAGCGGCTTGCCCTGTTCATCCGTGACCAGCCCAACGCCTTCATAATCATACTGAACGCCTTCTGGCAGATTGTACTTGTGTTTGTCAGGCGTCTTGATCAGGCTGCCGCCATGTTCCTTTTCCTGTTTCCAGCCAAGCCTGTAATGATGCCCCAGATCGCCTTTGGCGAGCCCTGTCGGAAATACCTTTATAGCGGGCGCATCTTCCAGAATACAGGCTTTTTCACACAGTCCACAGCCCGTACAATCGGATGAATGCACCACTGGGATAAATAATGCGTGTTTGCCGGAACGCGCATTATGCCTGTAATCCAGCGTAATGGCCTTGCCGCGAACCGGACAAACATTGAAACAGACCTCACAACGCAAACCTAAAAAGGCGATACAGGTTTCCTGATCCACAACCACGGCAAGCCCCATCCGGGCTTTAGTAATATCAGTCAAGCTATGATCAAGCGCCCCGGTCGGACAATTGGGAATGCACGGTATATCCTCACACATTTCACAAGGTCCGGTTCGCGCATTGAAATAAGGCGTTCCTGTTGGAATTTCATCACTGATTGTCGCCAGTTTTAAAATATCGTAGGGACAGTCGCGAACACAGATGCCGCAACGCGTACAGGCAGCCAGAAAATCCTCTTCAGGCAATGCGCCAGGCGGCCTGATCGCCTGCGCCGTCACGGCGCTGGCTGATTTTGAATAAACGCCAATGCCTAAACCCAGCAGCCCTACGCCACACGCCGTTCCCGCCATATCGCTTAGAAAACGACGCCGATTGATTTTTCGGTCTGTTTTTCCAGCCCTGTAATTATGGTTTTCTT
>JANTHA010000235.1 GCA_024762625.1 Thiotrichaceae bacterium | reverse complement strand
CTTGCTACATACAGTATCAAACCTAACAGGAATACCAGGCCCGCGGCTTCGCGTAACCAGTAGAAGATGGCGATTTTATCCTGGGTCACCATGAAGCCCAATGGGGTTTCAGAGTATCGTTGTAAATATACCTGCAGGATGCCTGCGCCAGTCAGGAACAGCGTAATAAACACCATCGAAACGGTCATTAGCCAGAAAGACCACATCTCCATGACTTGCGCCTTTTCACTGTTGGCTTTGCGGCCGCGCATGAGAGGCATGGCGTAGGAAATCATGGTTAACACCACCATGACATAAGCGCCATAGAACGCCATGTGGCCATGTGCTGCAGTGATTTGCGTTCCATGGGTATAGTAATTAACAGGCGCCAATGTATGCAGGAATCCCCAAACGCCGGCTCCGAGGAAGGCCATGACGGCAGTACCTAAAGCCCATAGCGTCGCAGCCTTGTTAGGGTGCTCTCTTCTTCTTTTATTCACCACATTAAAGGCGAACAAGGTCATCATAAAGAAGGGGATAGGCTCCAGCGCAGAGAACACTGAACCAAGCCATTGCCAGTAATCAGGCGTGCCAATCCAGAAGAAGTGATGCCCGGTTCCCACTAGTCCGGAAATTAACGCCATCGCAATGATGATGTAGAGCCATTTCTCGATCATTTCACGGTCAACGCCAGTGATTTTGATGAGCACAAAGGCCAGCATGGAGGCCATGATTAACTCCCAGACGCCTTCAACCCAGAGGTGAACGACCCACCACCAGAAGTACTTATCGAGAACCAGGTTGTCAGGGTTGTAGAAAGAGAACAGGAAGAACACAGCCAAACCTGTTAAACCTGTTAGCAACACCAGATTGATAACGGTTTTACGTCCGGTCAGTATGGTCATGCCGATATTAAACAGGAAGGCCAGTGCGACTACCACAATGCCTATCTTGGTAATCGTCGGTTGTTCCAGGAACTCCCTGCCCATCGTAGGCAACAGATCATTCATGGTTAATTCAGCGAGTGAAGCATAGGGAACCAGTAAATAACCCAGAATGGTCAGTGCGCCTGCTATCAGAAATATCCAGAACATGAGCTTGGCCAGCCATGGCGCAAAAAGTTCACGCTCGGATTCTTCAGGAACCAGATAGTAGGCGGCGCCCATAAAGCCAAATAACAGCCAGACAATGAGCAGGTTGGTATGCACCATACGAGCTACATTAAACGGTATTTCCGGAAACAAAAAATCTCCCATAACGTATTGCAGCCCCATGACAACGCCGAACAGGATTTGTCCTACAAAAAGGCCAATAGCCGCAATAAAATACAGCTTTGCAACGGATTGTGATTGATATTTCATATGATCTTCTCCTTAACCTTCTTTGTTGGGTGGCCAGTTTCTGGCGGTTTTAATGCCATCAACATATTTGAGGAATTGCGCAATATTTTCCAGGTCTTCGTCGGAAAAGTTAAATTGCGGCATGCTGCGACGACCCGGAATGCCATTTTTGGGGCGACTCTTGATAAATCCCTTGATAGCATCGGTGCTTTGACCAAAACGGGTATAAACATTACCCAGTTCAGGTGCAAAATAAGCGCCTTCGCCCATTAAGGTATGGCAACCAATACAGTCGTTCATTTCCCACAGTCGTTTTCCTGCGGCGACCTGTTCGCTTATGTTGGCTCGGTTATCAGTTTTAGGAATGCTCGTAACCGTGTCTACGGTTAAACCAACAAACACCAGGAAGAAAAAAATACCTCCCCCATAGTAAATGTTGCGCGCCATGCCCTTGGTAAAGGTTTCTCTCATAGTACACCTCACATGGTTAATTAATATTAATGATTTTGTCAGTTCAGACTGTAGTGTTTATAATAGAGAAGTGTCCTTGATGTTGATCAAGCAGGGGAGTTGCTTAAGTGCATCCCAAATTCTATTAGCGCTGTATATATGCTGTATTTTTCAAGGTCATGTTAATTTTGAATCAACAAAAATAGCAACAGAAAAGAGAATATGCATGCAACTAGAACCAAAGTTTCAGGAAATAATGCGAAGGAATCCCCTGTTCAAGAATTTGTCCGAAGGAGATTTTCAGGAAACAATACAGCATACCGCTTTTAGTCAGTTAAAAGCCGGCGAGTCTTTATTCCGTCAACAGCAACCCGCAAAAGAATTTTTCCTGCTGGCCAACGGCAAAATGAAGTTGAATCTACTGTCCTTTGAGGGTACGGAAAAGGTCGTGGATATCATTAATCCGGGAAATACCTTTGCAGAAGCCATTATTTTTAGCGGCATGCCGGGCTATCCGGTTAATGCAGAAGCACTGGAAGACTCTGGTTTACTGCGGATAAACGCCGAGGCTTATAAGAAAATTTTGCACGGTTCGCCTGAGGCCTGTTTTAAAGTGATGGCCTGTCTGTCTGTTCGATTGCACTGGTTAATGGCTGAAATGGATCGCTTGACTTTGCATAATGTGACTTACCGACTGATCAGCTATCTTTTAGAGGATGTGCCGGATGATATGAGCGAGGCCGCCGTGGTGCGTTTATCTGTTCCCAAGCATGTGGTTGCTTCGCGAATTTCGGTGACGCCTGAAACCTTTTCCCGCACATTAAAACGTTTAACCAAAGAAGGTTTGCTGGAAGTGCATGATAATCATATTGTTTTGAACAATCCCGAAGAGCTCAGGCGCATTGTTTCTATATAATGGAATAGTTCATATTGGTCAGTTTCTTCAATTTACATCTTTTCTGATGACGCCAGGTTAGCTGTCGCTGTCCTCTGTCATGTTCTGTTATGTTCTTTTCTCAAATCTTTTCTCATTTTGTATTTTTCTGTATTTTTTGATCTAGGTCACGTCCTTTTTGACAGTTTGACTTAAGTCAAGGTCAATCGAATTTCACTTATCTATTTTGTGGTTTAGGCAGGAAGAGGAGCGTTAAGGGAAACCTTTTGTGAATGAGTTAGACCTGATTTTCACAAAGCCATCTTCTCTTTTTTCAATCCAGATGTGATGATCAATGACAGGTGAAATTATGAATAAAAGCAGTAAACAACGGAGATTAAAATCAGCAGGTAAACTGATAATTATGAGTCTGCTGGCATTTTCAGTCCAGAACGCAATGGCTGATGGCGAAAAAGCGGAGCATAAATATGAAGGCGCAGCCAAATCAACCATAAACCCAAGTAGCACCAAGGATGTGATAAACCCCAAGGCGCCCAAAATTACCAAGGAAGAGTTTACCTTCGCAAAAAAGACTTTCTTTGAACGCTGTGCAGGGTGTCATGGCGTATTGCGCAAGGGCGCAACAGGTAAACCGTTAACGACGGATATTACGCTCAAGCGCGGCACACAGTATCTAAAAACGCTGATTACCTACGGATCAGCGGCCGGCATGCCCAACTGGGGAACCTCAGGCACCTTGTCAGATAAAGAGATAGACATCATGGCGCGCTATTTGCAGCATGAGCCGCCTCAGCCTCCCGAATGGGGCATGAAGGAGATGAAAAACAGCTGGGCTGTGCTGGTCAAGCCTGAAGATCGACCTGATAAACAGATGAATAATCTGGATTTGAGTAATCTGTTTTCCGTCACCTTGCGTGATGCGGGTAAGATCGCTCTGATTGATGGCAACAGCAAAAAAATAGTCAAAACGATTAAAACGGGCTATGCAGTGCATATTTC
>JANTHA010000234.1 GCA_024762625.1 Thiotrichaceae bacterium | reverse complement strand
CGTGAATAAAACAAAGCCAGAAAACAGACAGAGAATAGTTTTTTTGTTATTAATAACAATAACTTAGATAATAACAACAAAAGTTGGCATTCGCCTTGCATTAATACAGATACAACAGGGACTAACAATAATAAACAACAGAAAAGAAACAAACGGAATTTACCAGCAAGCCCCGAGGCAGTGAACGGTTTAGTTAATAAATAAAAATAAAATAATCGTCGGTCTCAACCCGCGCCCCTCTACTCTCCCCGGTAGTGGGGCGCTTTTATTTCAGATATTTAAAATTCCATTTCAATTGATACTATCCCTCACAATATTAACGACATTCCTACGCGGTTTTTTACCACAAGCCCCGAGACAAGAACGGTTTAGTTAACATCAATTTTTTAACAAATTTAAGTTAATCCTGAGTTTTGAGTAGAGTTTTGAATAGCTTGAGTTGTTTGGCCCAACATTTTGTTTCACAATCTGTTTCACAATCAATTTCTCAAGTTTCATATATTTAATCGTTTATATTTGTTATTTGTTCAGCGCATGTTGTTCGCCACATGCTTAACTTGATAGAAATAATAGCGCCATCTCCCGACTAACGCCATCGATGTCGGATTTCCCGTCAAAAAACGCTTACGAGCTGCATCTAAGGGGCTTTTGCAAAGGTTAAGCGGTCATTTATCGGCGACCGCTATATTTATGGGTTGATAAATACGCCCATGCACGATGATTATTGTAAACGCGACAAATCAGCAATTTGCAAAAACAGATTGCGTAACTGAGACAGTAGCGCCAGGCGATTATTTTTAAGCGCCTCATTCTCATCCATCACCATGACATGGTCAAAGAAATCATCCACGTCCTTGCGTAATGTAGCGAGCGCTGACAGCGCCGCTGAATAGTCGCCAGATGCAAACAAAGGCTCAAGCCTGGTTTGCTGGTCGCGAATCGCGGCGTAAAGCGCCTTTTCCTGTGCTTCATTGAACAGCGATTCATCCACCTTTTCAGCTACCGCGCCCTGTACTTTCTTGATTATATTGCTGATCCGTTTATTCGCTGCAGCAAGCGCCTCGGCTTCCTCAAGCGTCCTGAAATTATTGACCGCCCTGACCCGCTGATCAAAATCCAGCGGGCGCGTTGGTTTCAGGCTGGCGACTGCTGCCACTGTGTCCGGGCCGATTCCCTGATCCTGATAGTAGGCGCGCAGGCGCTCCATCACATAGCTTAAGGCATCATCAATCGCGGCAGTTGCATCAACTTTCTCCTGCAAACCGGCGGCGGCCTGCTCAAGCAGGGCTTTCAAATCCAGATCCAGTTTGCCTTCAATGATAATGCGCAGCACGCCAAGCGCCGCGCGGCGCAACGAAAAAGGATCCTTGCTACCGGTCGGCTTCATGCCAATCGCGAAAATACCCATCAGCGTATCCAGCTTATCAGCCAGTGAAAGCATTCTGCCAATCTCGCCTGCGGGTATGGCGTCGCCTGCAAAACCTGGCTGATACTGCTCCTGTATGGCGTTTGCGACCGCTTCGGGTTCGCCATCGTTAAGCGCGTAGTAGCGCCCCATAATACCCTGCAATTCAGGGAATTCATTGACCATTTCCGTCACCAGATCGCATTTTGATAACTCTGCCGCACGGATCGCCTGCTGTTTGTCAATGTTATCCCTGCCAAGTTGCGCGGCGATGAAACCGGCAAGCGTCGCCACACGGTCGCTTTTTTCATACAATGTGCCGAGCTTTTGCTGAAAAACGATCTTTTTTGTGGCTTCGTGGCGCGACGCCAGAGTCGCCTTGCAATCCTGTTCCCAGAAAAATTTGGCGTCGCTAAAGCGTGGACGAATCACGCGCTCATTGCCCTCGCGCACCACGTCCGGATTGCGGCTTTCAATATTACTGATGGTGATAAAGTTGGGCATGAGTCTGCCAGCGCCATCCACCACCGGAAAATATTTCTGGTGATCCTGCATACTGGAGATCAGGCATTCCTGGGGTATTTCCAGAAATTCGCTGTCGAAACTTCCCGCCACCGCTACCGGCCACTCGATCAGCGCCGTGACTTCATCCAGTAAAGCGGAATCAATCTGCGCTACGCCGCCCAGTTCACTCGCGGCTTTTTCAGCCTGTGCGCGCACTGCATCGCGGCGCGACTCAAAACTGGCGATAACCTTGCCTGGTTCGCGTAATAAATCAGCATAGGCGGCAGCCTGCGGCAAGTCGATTGCTTCAGGATGATGAAAGCGATGTCCATGGGTCTGATTACCCGCGGCCACTCCGAGTATTTCGGCGTTGATGGTTTGAGCGCCCAGCATCATCACAACCCAGTGAACCGGACGCACAAATTCAATGTCGCTGGCGCCCCAACGCATGCGTTTAGGAATGGGCAGTTTCGCCAGTGATTTATTCACAATATCAGGCAGCAATTCAGAAACTGACTTGCCTGCTACTTCCTGGCGGAAAACCAGCCAGACGCCTTTGGGCGTTTCGACTTCCTCCAGTTCGGCAGGCGTCACGCCACAGGATCGGGCAAACCCCTCAAACGCCTTGGTCGGCTGGCCATCAGCATCAAACGCCGCCTGTTTGGCGGGGCCTTTGCGTTCAACGGACTGATCCTGTTGTTTGACCGGAATCGATCTGAGTAAAATAGCCAGACGGCGCGGAGCTGCGTAACTGGTCACTTCGGCGGCCTCCAGAGAGGCTTCCTTAAGACCTGAAACAACGCCCTCCGTGAACGCGCTGGAAAGCGTCAACAAGGCTTTAGGCGGCAATTCTTCCGTGCCAATCTCTATGAGCAAATCTTGCGTTTGAGGCATTATGCTTCCTCCTTTTGCTTATATTTATTAACCAAAGGAAAACCAAGTGCTTCGCGCGAATCATAATAGGCCTGCGCAATCTCGCGCGACAATGCGCGTACGCGGAGCATATAACGCTGTCGCTCGGTTACTGAAATCGCATGGCGCGAATCCAGCAGGTTAAACGCGTGCGAAGCGGTCAGCATCTGCTCGTAGGCGGGCAAAGGCAAACCGGCCTCAATCAGATTCTGGCTCTCTTTTTCCGCTGCATCAAAGTGATGAAACAGTTCTTCGATGTCTGCCAGTTCAAAATTGTATTTTGACTGTTCTACCTCATTGCGATGGTAAACGTCGCCATAGGTGACTTTATTTCCCGCCGGGTCAATCGACCAGAGCAAGTCATAAACCACCTCGACATTCTGCAGGTACATGGCGAGACGCTCCAGCCCGTAGGCGATCTCGCCCATCACCGGTTTGCATTCCAGGCCGCCCAGTTGCTGAAAATAGGTAAACTGGGTGATTTCCATGCCATTGAGCCACACCTCCCAGCCTAGACCCCATGCGCCCAGCGTCGGCGATTCCCAGTTATCCTCGACAAAACGAATATCATGTTCCAGCGGGTCAAATCCCAGAGCCTTGAGCGAACCCAGATACAGCTCCTGAATCTCCAACGGCGACGGCTTCATGATCACCTGGAACTGGTAATAGCGTTGCAGACGATTGGGGTTCTCGCCATAACGCCCATCAGTGGGACGGCGCGACGGCTGAACAAAGGCCGCATTCCATGGCTCCGGCCCAATGGCGCGTAAAAAGGTATTGGGGTTGTCAGTGCCAGCGCCCATCGGCATATCGTAGGGTTGTAAAATGGCGCAGCCCTGCTTCGCCCAGTAATCCTGGAGCGCAAAAATCAGCCC
>JANTHA010000233.1 GCA_024762625.1 Thiotrichaceae bacterium | reverse complement strand
AAGTTACCGGCGCGCCAGAGGTCTTCCTGCCAGTTACGCCGCCTGGGGCGCAATTGCCGATGTTGGTTTTCTGGCGCGCAATGAAGAAACCAAAGAAGCCTTGCAATCGCGTCTAGGCGGTAATGCGCTCAATTCAGATCAGGCGCTCAAAATGCTGGAAAAAATCATTCTAAGCAATAAACCCGGCGCAGCAGTGATTGATCTTGACTGGAGCGTTATTCAGCGCGTCATGCCCGCAGCGGGTTCAGCAAAATATGAAGCGTTGCAACGTTCTGTTAAGGCTTCTGATAGCGATCATCATGAAGACATTCATACCTTGATCGCCAATATGGGTCGCGCAGAAATACAGGATCTGGTGGTTGATTTATTGCTTGATGAAATTGAGCAAATACTGCGTTTACCGCGTGAAAAGCTGGATGTAGAGCAATCCATTTTTGATCTGGGTATGGATTCCTTGATGGGGATGGAGTTAGTGCTTGCCATTGAGGAGCGTTTTGCGGTTAAATTGCCAGTGATGGCGCTCACGGAAGGCGCTAATATACTTCGTATCGCGGAAAGAATAACCGATCAACTGGCTACTTCTGATGCTGAACAGACAGATACCGAACGGTTGACTGCACAAACAGGCGATACGCAGGAAGGGGTCGACGCCAGACACCAGGAAGGGATTTCCATTGCGGCTGCAAGACACGGACATGCGCAGGATGTCAGCCGGGAAGATGCAGAAAAATTATCCCGCTCCCTGATCGAAGACGCCATAAAGGCCAGTAAGGAATAAAATTTAAGCGATCTTTGATTAAACTCGATTTGCGCTATCAAATCAGTATGGCGCCATCCATTTTTATTTTGCATTGATGAATATATGACTAAGCCTATTAAAAATAATTTGTTCGGACTGAGTGGTTCAGTTAAGGATCAGCTTGCGCAAAAAATGCTGGAGAAGCGCTTGAAGAAAGTGACTGAGGCGCAAATGAGCAATCAGGCGGAAGCGCCTGATATCAAGCGTAGTCGTAAATCCTTGCTTGCCAATTCAAAAGTACCTGATGAGTTTTGTCGCTTTGATCAGTTTCCTGGTTACCAGCAAATTCGTATTCTTGAAGCAGGCGGCAAACAAATGGGCGTTAGCAGCCCGTTTTTCAAGGCGCATGAAGGCGTTGCGCGCAATACTACCCACATTGGCGGTAAGGAATACATTAATTTCGCCAGTTATAACTATCTGGATTTATGTGGTCACCCGGATGTTTCCAGGGCGGCCAAGGACGCCATTGACCGATATGGCACTTCATCGTCGGCGAGTCGTCCTGTTGCAGGCGAACGACCCATTCAGCGCGAACTGGAGCAGGAACTGGCAAAACTTTATGATGTGGATGACAGCATTGTGTTTGTCAGCGGTCATGCGACCAATGTCACCACAATCGGTTACCTGTTTGGTCCCAAGGATCTGATTCTGCATGATTCGCTGATTCATAACAGCATTGTGCAGGGAGGACAGCTCTCCGGCGCGACGCGCTTACCATTTCCCCATAACGATTGGCAGGCGCTGGATGAAATACTGTTCCAGCAACGCAAGAAATATGAACGCGTGCTGATTGTTATTGAAGGCATTTACAGTATGGACGGCGATTTCCCGGATCTGAAGCGTTTTATTGAGATCAAGCAACGCCACAAGGCGTTCTTGATGGTTGATGAAGCGCATTCGCTTGGCGTACTGGGAGAGCATGGTCACGGTCTCAAGGAACAGGCGGGCGTTGATGGACACGAGGTTGATCTGTGGATGGGCACCTTGAGTAAAACACTAGCGAGTTGTGGAGGCTATATAGCGGGCGAGAACGCGCTGATAGAACATTTGAAATTCTCGGCGCCGGGCTTTTTGTATAGCGTTGGCATAGCGCCGCCGGTTGCGGCTTCAGCCCTGGCGGCTCTGAAATTGCTGGATCAGGAGCAAGAGCGCGTACAAACCCTTAAAAAACGAGGAGAGCAATTTATTACCTTAGCCCGCAAACATGGTCTGAATGTTGGCTCCAGCGCCGGTTTATCGGTCATACCCATTATTACGGGGAGTTCCGCCATGGCCGGACGTCTCGCTAATGCGTTATTCAAACGCGGTATTAATGTGCAACCCATTTTTTATCCTGCGGTGCAGGAAGGCATGGCGAGACTGCGTTTTTTCATTTGTTCATCGCATACAAAAGAGCAGATCGAGCAGACTATTGATATCCTAGTTGAAGAGATGGCAAATCTTGCCTGATTCTTTAAAGACATTCTAAAAGGACATGCGCCGCAAACGTCTCGTTTTTTGCACCTATCCCAGTATTTATTCATCGCTTGTTCTAAAACGATTGCTGGCCGACGATGCGCTAGATGTTGTTGCGGTTGTCATTTCGACGCGTAAGCTTAAAAAAAATATAGGCGCCTTGCGCGACGCCTGGTTGCGTATACGTCTTTCGGGATGGCGTTATAGCACTTATCTGTTTATGGCTACTGAGTTATTTGACGTATTGGCTATGCTGGCGCCGTTTTCAAAAAAACTTGAAACGGTGTACCGCCTGGCTAACAATCATGACGTTCCGGTTTTAAAAAGTGACGATATTAATAATGCGCAAGGCATAGAATTTCTTGAATCCAGCCAGGCGGATTTCCTGTTGGCAGCGCATTTTAATCAACTGGTCAAGGCGGATATACTGGATATTTCAGGTCTCGACTGTTTAAATATCCATCCCTCATTATTGCCCGCCTACAAAGGGGTTGATCCGGTATTGTTCAGTTTGCTGGATAATAATGAGTATATAGGCGTGACTGTGCATCGGATGGAACAGCAATTTGATGAGGGCGCGATACTGGCTCAACAAGTGTTTCCCCAGCGTCAGCTTGACAGCGTATTCGCGCATAATTGCCGACTATTTGACGCCGGCGCGGATTTGGCTCTGTCGGTCATCAAACAACATGATAGGAAAAACGGCGCGCCGCAAGCCGGGGAGGGCGACTATGATTCCTGGCCGGAACGTAGCGCCATCAAACATTTACGTGCAAAACAATGTCGCCTGATTCATTTGCGCGATTATGTTCGGCGAATACTAAACAAATAATACTGAACAAATAATGACGTCGCAGCATCCGAAGTAATTGTCTATGCGAATTATACATACCTCCGACTGGCATCTGGGTCAGAACTTCATGGGCAAAAGTCGTGCGCCTGAACACGCCGCTTTTTTGCACTGGTTGCTGGAACAGATAGAACAGCACAAAGTCGATGCGCTGATTGTTGCCGGCGATATTTTTGATACGGGTGCTCCACCCAGTTATGCGCGTGAAATGTATAACCGTTTTATTGTGGACATCCAGCACAGCGGCTGCGAACTGGTGCTGCTGGGCGGCAATCATGATTCGGTGGCGATGCTGAATGAATCCAGGGAGCTGTTAGCCCGCCTGAATACGCATGTGGTTGCGGGGGTCATGGACGATCCTGAAAAGCAGATCATAAAACTCACAAGCAGACAGACTGAATCCGCAGCGATTATATGCGCTGCACCGTTTATTCGTCCCCGCGATGTGCTCGTCAGCAAAGCGGATCAAAGCAGTCAGGATAAACAGACAGCCATGCAACAGGCTATTTCAGATCATTATGATGAGCTTTATCAACGGGCGCTGCATCATCGCGATCAATACAGAAAAAAAACCGGAAGCAACCTGCCGATTATTGCTACAGGACAT
>JANTHA010000232.1 GCA_024762625.1 Thiotrichaceae bacterium | reverse complement strand
CCAGGTCTGTTTTTGAATATGTTGGAAGCTCTAGTTGGCCAATGTGCACCTACTGTTTGTTAGTAAGCCCAGATGTCTACGTCAATGCCCTGTTCGCGTAATTTATCCGCTCTAGCTGAAATATAACGCTGAAAGTTTTTTTGTGTTTTGTAAGCGCCGCTTAAGACATAATCAAAAACTGACTGGACATGGAAACTACGCATCTGGGCGTCAATGCGCATCACTTCATTGCCTTGATCGTCGAAGAAAATGATGGCGGGCAGGTAGCTAATATTCAGCTTGTTGGCCCATTCTCTGGCGTTGGTTTTTTCTCCTTTTGGGGTAATAACGGCTATATCGCTAAACCGGTCAAGTTGCACGGATTCAAACTGTTTGATCAGTTTCCGGGTTAAAGGATCTTTTAATGTTTTTTCATGCAACAGATCGCAATTCTTACAAGCGGGCTTTTCAAAGAATACAGCAAGGTATTTTTTTGTTGCAGGTTTAAGCTTGCGTTCAAGATTGTAGCTTTGTCCGTCTTTCGGCTTTGAAAAAAACGCTTCTTCATGCAGTTTATTGCTTGTTTTAGCTGAGTTGGTTTTTGCTGTTTTATTGGCGACATAGGCAGCGTAGCTGAGCTTGGATGCTTCGCGATTGGCGGCGTATTCCAGAGCAAGCCTGAAATCCTCTGGTGGAATATAACCATTGAGTTGTAGTATCACTTTTTGTTTCTCATCGAAAAAGAGGAGTGTTGGCGTGTATTTGATATTTAGCGCCTCGGCGAATGCTTTTTCGGTGTAGTCGTTGCCTTTGATGCTCACAACTTCCCTGTCGCCCCATAGGTTGATGGCGACGATTTCGAAATTTTTTCGGAATGTATCCTCAATATCTTTCTGGCTAAAATTTTCTTCCCATAACTGGCTGCAATAAGGGCATCCTTCCTGCCAGAAATAGACAACCAGACGCTTGTTGGCTTGGGCTGCGTCCTTGATATCTTCTTCCAGATCCAGAAAACTTTCCTTGAACCAGTCAGGATGCGTCGCTGTTTTAGCGCCTTTGTATTCCCCCTGTTTGTGCGCTTTGCCGGAGCTCTCTAGGGTTTCGTTGTCCGCATGGGCGAGTGACATGAAAAGCAGCAGTAAATAGCAGGCGGCTGAAATAACAAGGCTGTGTTTAACGGCGCTATATTTGTTTCTGTTTTTGAACATTAAATTCTCCTTTGCACACCCATAGTATAGCAGTTAAATAGCCATTAATTGTGTTATCATAACTGTGGATGCATCTTGGTATTAGTCTTGATACTGCATGCTGAAAGGGCTTATAGAAAGACTGTAAACGTCGATAAAAATGATAGAATTCAATGGAGTAAGCAAGCAATACCCTACGGGGCAGCTGGCTTTATATAATGTTAATCTGATGCTGCAGCGGGGAGAGATGGCCTTTCTCACCGGGCATTCGGGCGCGGGTAAAAGCACCTTGTTGCGGCTGATCGCCTTGCTGGATTATCCCACGCAGGGGCAGGTTGTGGTGGGCGGCTTAAATACCCTGGATCTTAAACCGCGAAATATTCCCGCATTTCGTCGCAATATTGGCGTTATTTTTCAGGATCATCACCTTTTATCTGATCGTACAGTGTTTGAAAATGTCGCTTTGCCGCTTAAAATTGAAGGGTTGCGTCAGCATGATATAAAACGACGCGTCAGGGCGGCGCTGGATAAAGTCAATCTGCTAAAAAAGGAAAAAGAATACCCTTTGATGCTTTCGGCAGGTGAGAAACAACGGGTGGGCATTGCGCGCGCGGTGGTGAATAAGCCCCAGATTATTTTGGCGGATGAGCCTACAGGAAACCTGGATCCCGATCTGGCGCAGGATATCATGCATATTTTCAAGCAATTTAATGAGCTGGGCTCAACGGTGTTGATCGCCAGTCATGATCATGTGCTGATCAAGGATATGAAAAAACGCATGATCGTATTGCGTAAAATAAAAGGACATGCGCACAAAGGGATGGGAAAGTAGCTATGTCGTCGCATTCATCGCAATCTTCTAAAGCGTCTGTCTCGCTTAAACGCCAGACTGCAAGCCAGGCGAGTTCTCCGGTAAGCAACCGGATTGGACAGCATAAGGAGGCCATGAGTTATAGCGCTGCGCATTTGTGGCAGTCTCCCTTGTCAACCTGGATTACGCTGGCGGCAATTGCCATCGCCTTGTCTTTGCCGGCCAGTTTGTATTTGCTGCTAAAAAACATGAAGTCATTGACAGATGACAAGCGCGAGGTGCCGACTATTTCGGTGTTTATCAAGCAGGGCATTTCCGAGCAACAGGCAAGGGATCGCGCTGAACTTCTACAGGAGATGCCGGAAATTGATAAGGTGGTGGTGGTGCCCCGTGATCAGGCGCTGGAAGATTTTCGTCAGATTACGGGCTTTGCCGAAACGCTGGAAACACTGGATGAAAATCCCTTGCCGCATGTGCTGGTGGTGACGCCGCGCATGAAGTTGATTGGCGACCCGGATATTGATCTGGAGCAATTAAGACGCAAGCTGCAGAATTTTCCTGAAGTGGATCTTGTGCAGATGGATATTGAATGGGTGCAACGCTTGCGTGGCATTTTGAATATTTCGGAACGCGCCATCCTGGTGATTTCCGTGTTGCTGGGTTTGACCGTTTTGCTGGTTGTGGGTAATACCATCAAATTGAATATTGAAAACCGCAAGGATGAAATAAAAGTCGCCAAATTGATCGGGGCCACCCCGGCCTATATTCGTCGGCCTTTTTTATACAGTGGCGTATTTTATGGCTTGTTCGGCGGGATTTTAAGCCTGGTTCTGGTTCATGTCGCCTTGTTATTTCTGGTAGCGCCGGTCAATGAACTGGCCAGCCTGTATGGCAGCACGTTTACGATACGCGGCATGGGCGTTAAAATGACCTTGTATATCCTGTTATTCAGTAGTTTTCTTGGGTTGGTTGGGGCATGGCTCGCGGTAGGCAAGCATCTTAAAAGCCTCTGATGCGCTACCCATAGACGTCATAGAACCAATGCCTTTTTCAGAGCCGCTAACATTTGTCATTCTGGCTAGTGTCGGTGCCATTGCGGGTTTTTTGAATGTGATGGCGGGCGGCGGCTCGGCGCTCACCATTCCCTTGATGATTTTTATGGGCTATGACGCGACGGTCGCCAATGGCTCTAACCGCATTGCCATTCAGCTTGAAGCGTTGACGGCGGTTGCAAGCTTCAAGCGACATAATCATGCTGATTTTCCTGTGAGCCTGAAACTGGGGCTGATGACCCTGCCGGGCGGTATTCTGGGCGCTTTCTACGCTGTTAAAATTGACGATGCGCTTTTTACCAAAATACTTGGCGGCGTGATGGTGTTGATCATAATCTCACTGATGTTTCCCAGATCCGAAGTACTTGAGCACGCCAGGCAGCACAAATGGGCCAGATGGCTGGCATGGCCGGTGATGACGCTGGTGGGTTTTTATGGCGGCTTTGTACAGGCAGGGGTGGGATTTGTGATCATGGCCGCTTTGCTGCATCTTTATCGCATGGATCTAATTAAAATTAACATGCACAAGGTCTTTATTGTGATGATGTTTACGGTTCCCGCCGTGATTTTTTTCATTGTGACCGGCAATGTGGACTGGTTTGCGGCGACAGCCTTATCGCTGGGCATGATGGCGGGCACCTGGCTTGCGGTTAAAATGGCGATCAGAAAGGGCGAAAAGCTGG
>JANTHA010000231.1 GCA_024762625.1 Thiotrichaceae bacterium | reverse complement strand
CGGCTTTAATCTCGATTGTTTCGCCAGTGCGAGGATTACGTCCTGTACGCGCTTTGCGCTCGCGAACCAGAAATGTTCCAAAACCAATCAGGCTTACCTGATCGCCAGATTTCAGCGTGTCAGTGATGGTGTCAACAAAGCCTTTGAAGGCGCGCTCTGCATCAGCTTTTGTCAACCCTGACTTTGCGGCAACTGCATCAATTAATTCCGATTTATTCATGTATCCTTCCTTATAAATGTATTTCGTTTGAGTGAACGATGTTAAAAATTTCTAATTAGTATATTTTGGTTTTTTTAGTTTCTGGATCATGAAGACCCATAACTCCGCAAGCCGGACATTTATACCAGCGGATAAGCCAAGTTTCAACACAAATAAACAAAAAAGTCGCACCAATCATCATGTTTAATGAAAATCATCATGAAAACACTAAAAATCAAGTGCTTAAGGACACAGAATAATCGCCCTGAATGAATTTCAGGGCGATTGAAAAGCCAATAAAAAGCAGAAAATAAAGCCGTTAATATCGGTTTGTTTAGACTTGTTTAACGCAGGTTAACTAATGAGCGCGGTAACCTTCCTTATCTTCGCTAGATGACGATGCGTTTTCACAATCATCGTCATCAATATCTTCCTCATCCGACAGGGGTTCGGGCATGGTTTCCAGCGCGATTTCCAGTACTTCATCAATCCATTTTACAGGCTTGATCGTTAGACCTTTTTTCACATTATCCGGCACATCCGCCAGGTCTTTTTCATTTTCCCTTGGAATCAGAACCGTCGTTATTCCGCCTCGATGCGCCGCCAGCAACTTCTCTTTCAGACCGCCAATAGGCAGGACTTCACCCCGCAGAGTGATTTCACCCGTCATCGCGACTTCCGCCTTGACGGGAATCTGCGTCATGGCCGAGACAATCGCCGTCACCATGCCAACACCCGCACTCGGGCCGTCTTTGGGCGTTGCGCCTTCCGGGACATGGATATGCACGCTTTTCTTTTTAAGAAACTTCTGTGTAATCCCCAGGTTTTTGGCGCGGCTCTTAACGACCGTTTCTGCTGCCTGAATGGATTCTTGCATGACCTTGCCGAGACTACCGGTGCTCTTTACATGGCCATTACCTGCGACCACCACGCTTTCAATGGTTAACAACTCGCCGCCTACAGATGTCCAGGCAAGACCCGTTACCTGACCAATTTGATTGGCCTTATCTGCGCGACCGTAATCAAATCGCTGTACACCCAGATACTTTGAAATATTTCGCGCAGTAACCGCCGTCTTTTTCTTTTTACCCAGTAAATGCTCTCGAATCACTTTTCGGCAAATTTTGGATATCTCACGATCCAGATTACGCACCCCGGCTTCGCGGGTGTAATGCTGAATAATCGCAAGAATAGCCGAGTCGCTAATGCTAAGCTCTCCTTTTTTAACGCCATTTGTCTTCATTTGCTTTGGCAGCAGATAATTTCGGGCAATATTTAATTTTTCATCTTCGGTATAGCCTGGTATACGGATAATTTCCATCCGGTCCAACAGCGGGCCGGGAATATTCATGCTATTCGAAGTCGCAACAAACATCACATCGGACAAATCAAAATCGACTTCCAGATAATGGTCTGCGAAGGTGTTGTTTTGCTCTGGATCAAGCACCTCAAGCATCGCCGACGCCGGGTCGCCTCGAAAATCGGTCGCCATTTTATCAATTTCATCCAGCAAAAAGAGTGGATTGCGTGTTTTCACCCGTGATAGATTTTGAATAATCTTTCCAGGTAACGCGCCAATATAGGTGCGGCGGTGACCGCGTATTTCAGCTTCATCGCGCACGCCGCCCAGCGCCATGCGCGTATATTTACGCCCGGTAGCCCGCGCCAACGATTTACCCAGAGATGTTTTACCAACGCCCGGCGGCCCAACCAGACACATAATCGGCCCTTTTAATTTCTTCACTCGCTGCTGAACCGCAAGATACTCAACAATACGCTCCTTGACTTCATCCAGACCATAATGATCTTCATCCAGTATCTTTTGCGCTTTTGCCAGATCGGTTGAAATCCTGGATTTTTTGCTCCACGGCAAACCAACCATCCAGTCAATATAGTTTCTGACAACAGTCGCTTCCGCTGACATCGGCGACATCATTTTAAGCTTCTTTAATTCTTCCTGAGCCTTCTCTTTTGCCTCTTTAGGCATCTTGGCCTTTTCAATTTTCTCCGCGAGTTCATCCAGCTCATTGGATGGCGCATCTTCCATGTCGCCCAATTCTTTCTGGATGGCCTTCATTTGCTCATTCAGGTAATACTCGCGCTGACTGCGATCCATTTGCTGCTTTACGCGACCGCGGATACGCTTCTCGACCTGCAACAAATCAATTTCGCCTTCCACCATCTGGATCAAGTGCTCCAGACGTTCTTTAACCGAAGTGATTTCAAGAATCTCCTGCTTGTCAGTCACCTTCAAGCCCAGATGGGCTGCAATAGCATCGGCTAACCTATCTGGCTCATCAATGCCTGACAAGGAAGATAAAATTTCCGGCGGGATTTTTTTATTCAGGTTGACATACTTATCAAACAGATTTACCAGAGCGCGCGCCAATAATTCAGTCTTACGCTCATCATAGGAATCATCAACAGGCAATAACTCAATATCGGCCGTGAAATAATCGCCACCGGTATCCAGTTTTTTGATAGTCACCCGTTCAGCGCCTTCAACCAGCACTTTCAGTGTGCCGTCCGGCAACTTTAATAATTGCAAAATGGTCGCCAGCGTCCCAATCTGATAAATATCGTCTTGTCCCGGCTCATCAACCTCAGCGCTTTTTTGGGCGACCAGCAATACCTGCTTATCATTTTCCATTGCTTCATCAAGCGCCTTGATAGACTTTTCCCTTCCCACAAACAATGGAATAACCATATGCGGATAAACAACGACATCCCGCAGGGTTAGAACGGGAATATTCTCAATGGATTGTTGTTTATTGTCTGTTTCAGTTGTCATACTAATCTCTTAATTTATTTATTCGTACTGTCAAGGAAACTCTGATTGCGTCTATTTAATATAAGGCTAGCATCAGACGCATTTAGCCAACTTTCATTTGCCAGCATTCATTAGCCAAGATTCAAATCATGACTTAAATCATAACTTAGCAGAGTTTCTTCACGTTAATCTTTGGGCGTAATAGTCAAAATCAAGCATTAAACCTAGATTCCTTATGTGGACTCCCCTTTGTCAAAATAAGGATTTCAGCTTAAACAGACCACCCGTCCAAAAAGCAAAAAACCCCGTCAGTTCCACACTGCGGGGTATTTCGCCTAATTCACCCTGAGTGTTATTTAGCGGATGACGCCTTTTTCTCGACATCCTTGTTTTCGTAAATCAGATACGGTTGAGCCTCGCCATTAACCACGGTTTCATCTATAACGACCTTGCTCACATTTTTTTCTGATGGCAATTCATACATGGTGTTGAGCAATATTTTCTCCATAATGGAACGTAATCCACGCGCACCCGTTTTTCTTTCCATGGCTTTCCGCGCGATTGCGTGAAGCGCATCATCGCGAAAATCAATTTCCGCGCCTTCCATATCGAATAGCTTGCCATATTGTTTGGTCAGCGCATTTTTGGGCTCGGTCAGAATACGAACCAGCGCATCCTCATTTAATTCTTCGAGCGTTGCGATCACCGGCAAGCGCCCAACAAACTCAGGGATAAGGCCATACTTAAC
>JANTHA010000230.1 GCA_024762625.1 Thiotrichaceae bacterium | reverse complement strand
ATTATCGGGTGTCAACTTAGCTTGCATGAGTCAGCTCCTTGTTTTTTTGCTGAATCGTTAAATAAATAACTAGTCCGATTATCACAGAGAAGAACAGTGCATTCACCGTTAACATACCGATTCCCATACCTCCTTCTGTAGCGGGTTTTGTCATAAAGTCGCCCAGTGACGCACCCAGCGGGCGTGTCAGGATAAACGCAAGCCAGAAGGCGATGACGCCATCAATTTTGAAAACATAGTAAGCGATTGCCACCATTACGATTAAGCCGGAAAAGAGTAACACGGCCACGCCGTAACCTTGAGAAAGCCCTTCAGAAATCAAGTCACCCACACCGGTTCCAAGCGCGAAAGCCAGCAGAATAATTACCCAGTAATACGCCTCCCTTTTGGCGGTGTCGATTGAGTGGATTGACAAGGTTCCTTCTTTTTTATACCAGATATAGAATCCGGCGATCATGGTAATGGAAAAAACGATGCTTAATGTGATTAAACTGACGCCCATGAGGTCGACCAGAATATCGGTAATTAAAGTACCGACTATGCTCATTAGAATCACAATCGACCAATAACTGAAAGGAACGTAGCGTTTCAGTTTGCTAAATTGCATAAACAATGCACCCGCCATGATGCCACCCGCAATAAGTGTTACCAGTGGCATACCAAAACCCAGGTCAAAGGCCAGGAAATCAGCGCCTGTTTCACCAACCGTGGTGGATAAGGTTTTAATAACCCAGAAAGTCAAAAAAACTTCAGGGACTCTTAACATTGCCTTTTCCAAAGTGCCTGATTCCATAGTACTCGCGCTCATGAAAAATTCTCCTAATTTACAAAGTAATGGGTATGAATTATTTCTGTAACCACAGCTTGTATGGCAACTTGTATTAATGCCGGAAAATGCCAAAGTTTTGAATGTTTATCAGCAAAGTCTGAAGGGGTTACAAGCTATAATTGGCTAGCATTGTAGTTTCTATGACTTAGTTGAAACTTAGCGAGGTAAAAAAACTCATATTTATTTGCCGCCCGGAGAATATGGCGTTCTTTAAATTGTTATAGTCTGAGTTTAGCTTTGATGCGTTGATAAACAATTAGGCGATGTGGAAACCGCTTCTCAAATGAAATGCTCTTTGGATGGTGGCTATTTATTAGATGCGCCCTTTAGCAAAAACAAGCAACAGGTGCCCGTCAAGGCGAACGAGATCGCTGTCGTTACTCCCCAATGATGCCAGATCAGACCGCTCAGGTAGGCGCCTGCAGCAGCGAAGGCGGCAACGCCAGCGTAGAAAATGCCGTACATGGAGCCTTTGTTTTCTGCTTGCTGGGCGATCAATGCCCTGATGGCGTTAAATGAGGAGACAGTAAACAGACCCAGAAACGCATAGGCCAGCCACAGCGCGGGCTTGTTTTCCAGCAGCAATAAAAGCAGAGCGATAACGCCCATGGCGTAGGCGAATAATAAAACTTTTTGTGGGCCAAAACGGTCAACCTGTTTGCCGATAGCCAGGCTGGAGATGGTCTGGATGCCGCTGGAGACCATGAAAAGCAGCGGGATGATCATGGTGCTGACGCCAAGCGAGTTGGCGCGCAAGGTAAAAAAGGCGGCGTCGAACATGAATAAAACAAACAGAAAATGAATCAGTAATTGCGGCAACAGGGATTTGTCTGTTGACGTAAGCGTTTTACCCGTCACTATAGCCCGTATGCCAGACGTTTTCTTACCCTGTTTTGTTGAAGCATCGGCGCTTGCATTAATTGGCTTCTTTGCTGGTTCCTTGACAAAAAAAGCCACCAGAAATACGCCGATCAGACCGGGCGCCAGGGTGGCTAAAAAGAGGGCGCGGATCACGCTTTCGCTTTGGCCAAAATACCAGAGCAAAGCGAATAACAGCAAGGAGCCGCTAAATTCACCGCCGATATCCATCATCTTGTGAAAACCGAAGGTAAATCCTTCGTGTTTGCTGGCGCTGTAGCTCGCCAGCAAGGCATCCTTGGGCGCTGAGCGCAGTCCTTTGCCAAAGCGCTCCAAACTCGCCAGGGTGGCTACCCCCTGCCAGCTTTGCATCAGGCCAAACAGTGGTTTGCTCAATGCCGAAAGCGTGTAACCGCTCACCACGAAAGGCTTGATGATGCCGTATCGGTCGCTTAAATAGCCGGAAATCAGGCGCATCGAATAGGATACGAAAGTTGCGACTGCAACCACCAGGCCGACTTTATCCGCGCCCTGATGCAGTATGGTCAGGATAAAAATGGGCAGAATCGGAGTCGCCATGGCGCTGGCCATGTCCGTAAAAAAACTGACCCAGCCAAGCAGAATGACATTGTTATCCAGTGTTTGCTTCGGCAGTCGGGTTTTCATGCCTGCATGTTTCTTATTTAAAATTCATCCACAATAGTAGCCCGCCAATGAGCACAACCACGCCCCAACCCAGCCACTCAATGTATTGACGGATTTTAGGCTCCATGGCTGGGCCGAATTTATTTACTAAAAAAGCGATCAAATAGAATTGGGACGCTCTGCCGATTATTGACGCAATGACAAATGGAATAAAGGGCATCGCCAATACGCCCGCCGTGATGGTGAATATTTTATACGGTACAGGTGAAAAGCCAGCCATTAATACAATCCAGACCCCATATTCGGCAAACCATTCTTTGGCTTTATCTAACTGTGCTGCATGGCCCTGAATGAGCGGTTCAATGATTTCATAGGCTCCCCAGCCTAATAAATAGCCTGCAATGCCGCCCAGTACTGAAAATATAAGGGTTATACCCGCCAGCCTCCACGCCCTGGACGGCTGCGCCAACGACATGGGAAGCAGCATGACTGCAACGGGAATCGGGAAAAAGGAGGCCTCTGCAAAACTTACTGCGGCGAGGTATTTGGGTGCATGGCGGTGTCTGGACCAACTTAAGACTCTGGTATAAAGTGCGCCAAAAATATTCATAAATTCTCCACTTGATCTGATAATGATTTGTTTTTCGGAAAAATCAGGCTGACCCGTAAGCCCGGGTGATTGTCTTCCAGTCTGATGTTTGCGCCATGCAGGCTGACGGCTGCATTGACAAGGCTGAGTCCTAGGCCATTGCCGTCCATGCTTCTGGCTTTATCCAGACGCACAAACCGTTCAAGAACCCGTTGTCTTTCTTGTTCAGGTATGCCCGGCCCGGTATCGCTGATGCTGAGTGTAATGGTTTCTTGATCCATAAAGCAATGGATATCAATCAGGCCGCCTTCGGGCGTGAACTTGAAGGCGTTTTCCAGCAAATTGCTGAGCGCCTGGCTTAATAAATGGCGATTTCCCATGATTTCAAGATTAGGCTCAATCGTGATTTTTAATTGTTGTTTATGATCTTCCGCTGTGCTGTTATACAGGTCTGCTATGTCTTCCACCAGTTCACTGAGCTTGACAATTTGCCAGTCGCCCCGAAAACTACCCGCTTCCGCCTGGGAGATTTCCAGTAATGCATTAAAGGTTCTAATCAGCCCGTCAATATCAATAACTGTATGCTTGAGTGTATGCTGGTATTCTTTTGGGCTTCTTGTTTCCAGCAAAGCGACTTCCAGGCGATTACGCAAACGCGACAGCGGACTGCGCAGGTCATGCGCAACATTATCGGTAATTTCACGCATGCCATTTAACAATTGTTCAATGCGGGAAAGCATGGCGTTGAGATGGCTGGCTAATTCATCAAACTCATCTTTTTGCTCATTCAAGGCGATGCGTCGGGATAACTCT
>JANTHA010000229.1 GCA_024762625.1 Thiotrichaceae bacterium | reverse complement strand
CTTTAATTCCGAACGTATAGCGGGGTAGATGTGTTGCGCCTGTTTTGGCGAAGCCGCCAGCAATATCGCGTCGATTTCATCCTTGTGAGTTGCCAGCGACTGGCTGATATAGCTGTAATCTGTGCTGGATGGCCGGTAACGTTTGTTGAATACGATTTTGCCGCCGCGCTCAATTGCGGCCGTGCGCATTGCATCCTGTAGCCGCTTGCCCCAGTCGGAATTCGGCGTCAGCAGGGCGATGCGTTTTCTGTTCTGGTTGATCGCGTATTGCGCCGCCTGTACAGCCTCGTCTTCAGGCAGTAGGCCAAATTGGTACAGGTTTTCAGGGCCTTTTTGATGGCCGTTCCCAAGATAATTGAGCGCCAGCACGGGTTTATCCAGGCGACTTTGCGCGAGCGTCGCCAGCCTGCCTTTGTCGAAAGGACCGATGATAAAGCGCGAGCCCTGGTTCACGGCTTTCTGATAGAGGCTGTTGATTGCAGCGCTATTTGAGTCAAATGGCTTGAGCGGCTTGCCATTGTTGGCCGCCTTGATGCCTGCGAGTAGCGTATTTCCCACAGAAGACAGCTTGCCGTTTAGTGGCAGAATGACTGAAAGATTGTCTTTGATGAATCCGACTGATTGTTTGGCGGCGCTTGCGGGAGGCTCAACTGTTGAGGTAATGGTTACGCCCGAGTTGTTTCTTGTGCTTGAAGATGCGCTTGTTGATGCGCTTGTAGATGCGGCGCCTGCGGAACCGGAATCAGGGGTTTCGCGATAGGGCGTGGCGACAGCGACCGGTTGTTTTAGCAGTGTCTGCGCTGTTGTCCAGCCAGGATGCCTGGGATTTCTGGCGCGCCACTGACGGATGCCGCTTTGCAGGCCGGAATAGTTGCCCTGGTTGGTTTTTTCCAGGTAGGCGAGATCCAGCCAGCCGCGCAGTTCAGGGTGTGCGATGCGTCGACCCGCGTTTATTTTTTCCAGCGGCATTTGCTGGATATGTCCCCAGATGCGGTCGTGGTTGAGTTTCTTTTCGTAGTCCGTTTTTAAGCGAGGTTCCTGCAGGATGAGTTCCTGAACCAGCAGTAACTTATCGCCGCTTTGCTGAGCGGCGCTCATACGCGCATTGAGTATTTTGCTGGCGAGTCCTTGAGGCAGTCCCATTGTGCGTTGCGGCAGGAGCCTGAGCGCTTCGCGATAATTATGGTCATTGAGCGCCAGTTGCGCCTGGGTGAAACGGTAGCGAGCCAGGTTTTCGGCGTTGAGACTGGCTACATCAAGATCCGCCAGATAACGTTGCGTCAGGTCGCTATCCCCTAAAATAGAAGCCAATTCCGCCGCCTGTAGTATCAGACGCTCGCGATAGGGTGAGCGGTAATGGCGCGCCGCCTCAAAATAGGCGCTGGCCGCTTCGCGTTTTTTGCCCTCGGCGAGAAAGGCGTTGGCCTGCTCGATATCCCGTCCCATCGGCATGGCGTGATTATCCGACTGCGGGGTAGGACTTTGCGGCGTTGTTTGGGGTACTATGGGCGGGAGTGGGGCGCAGGCGCTTAACGATAGTCCCGCGAGTAAGACGGAATTCAGATAAAATACGGTTTTTTTCTGTTTAAATCTCGGTTTAAGTCTCACAATAGCCCCCTTTTGTAATGACCTCGGTGAAGCGCCTGATTGGTTTATCGACGTTGTTTACGCTTCAATATAGCATTTTTGCTTAATAAACACACAAGTTCGGATCAATATGACCTCGGAAAATCAAATAAATTCGGATACTGGCGCACGCGGTGTTTTATTTGTCGTCGCTACGCCGATCGGCAACCTGGGCGATATCAGCCAGCGCGCGTTGCAAGTTCTGGAGCAAGCTGACAAAATCTGTGCAGAAGATACCCGCAATACCCGCAAATTACTGAGCCATTTTGGGATTCAGGGTGATCTACAGGCGCTGCATGAACATAATGAACAACAAAAAATCAGCCAGATCAGGCGCTGGCTGGATGCAGGCGAAAACATTGCGCTGGTCAGCGATGCTGGTACGCCGCTGATCAGCGATCCGGGCTATCATCTGGTCAGCGCTCTGGCTGATCAGGGTTATGCGATCACGCCGATACCAGGAGCCAGCGCGATCATTGCAGCGCTGTCTATTGCAGGATTGCCAACGGATCGATTCACCTTCGAAGGCTTTTTACCCGCCAAATCTGCGGCGCGCATCAAGGCGTTACAGGCAAATGAGAAACAAGCGCGCACTCAGGTTTATTATGAATCCAGTCACCGGATTGTGGCCTCCATAGACGATATGATTTCTGTTTTTGGGCCGGGTCGCAAGGTGGTTCTGGCGCGTGAAATCACCAAATTATTTGAGCAGACTTATCGAGGCGATCTGACGGGTTTGCAAGCCTGGATCAAACAAGACAAAAACCATCAAAAAGGTGAATTTGTCTTGATTCTGGACGGTTATGCCGAGAAAGAATTACAAGATGAGGATGTCATCTATGGCGATCTTGATCAATTATTGAATATTCTGGCCGATGAATTGCCGCTTAAACAGGCGGCCGGCATAGCCGCTAAAATAACAGGGCGTAAAAAGAATGAGTTATATAAACGGGCGCTTGGCTTGAAAAAATCCTGATTATTGAATAGAGCTCTGGTACGAAACAGCATAGCGCTAATAAATGGATAAGCTAAATATAATAAAGATGTCCGTTGTTTTCACGCTATAAAATTTGAAGGTCTTGAACATGACAAACAGTTAGATCTACTATGCGAACTCAATGTAAAAGAGCAAGTTAGAAATATATGTAACACCACGAGTGTTAAACAAGACTGGAAACAGGGAAAGGAGCTCTCTGTTCACGGCTGGGTTTATAGTCTTGAAAATGGAATCCTCAAAGACATGGATACCTGTTTCACATCAGAAAATGAGTAAACCGGAATATATAAAATAGTTATTAAGCAAAAGCTAAAGACTCCAATACTTTAATCCATGCTTGTTTGATGCGCCTGAATAGAATATTGCAGGATTTCACATTGAAAATGTGAGCATTGGAGTACGATACAAAATAATCAGGGTATTCATTTAACCATTTGGCAGTCAAATTGTGTATTCTGTACCGACTGCGCTGGGGATTATGTAGAAAAGAGCTAGGCTTTATGCATGTTTTATGTATATATAGCCGGAATAGCTCATGTTCGCGACCAATTGGTAACTTGCGCTAATCCTGCTTAATGGATGGGTTCTGTATTTATGCTGGTGTGTCAAATGTTGAGGAATTGGGTTTGTCCTGTATTTTGTCCTGTATTTTGTCCTGTAAAGACGGCGCTGGAAATAAAGTGGACGACATGGATGACGTGGATATCAGCGGCATTGTTATTGACTATTGTTTCAGGGTGTCAGAAGGAATCCCGAACAGCGAGTTTTCAGGCTCAAACGGATCGCGTTGAATCACTGCATTCATCCATCCCCGGGATTTATGCTTCATCTGAGTCGGGTATCGAGATGAAAGCAGTCAATACGGCAGTCAATAAGGTTGTTCCTGAATCATTTGAAGATCCCTTTTATCATGTCTTGCTCGCAGAAATGTATTTTCAACAGGAAAATAATAGTTTGGCGGCAGATCATTATTTGTTGGCGGCAAAAACCAGTCATGATATTAAATTGTTAAAGCAGGCTACCATTCTGGCGGCCACGACCGGTAAGAACCGACCGGCGCTTGACGTTGCAAAGCGCTGGGTCAAGCAGAATCCGGATTCTCTTGAGGCCAGACAATACAAGGCATTGTT
>JANTHA010000228.1 GCA_024762625.1 Thiotrichaceae bacterium | reverse complement strand
AGTCATCCTGAGCGCTACCATGTTGAATAGGCTTGAATAAATGTCTTGGCTTTTCCCTCTCGGTTGTCGTGGGCGTCAAGCTTAAAAGAAACCGTCTTTATAAATTTTGATGCGCGAGAAAGGTGTACGATAGCGAGATGGGGGAGTATTGCCTCAGATTTATGAGCACTACCAATAGGGTTCCCAACGTTACTCAGATATGTCCTAAAATTTTGGCATAATCACAAATCAAACCATGAGCATGTTGTAAGGGATAGGGCGTGAAAACAGCACAAAGGCTCGAGCTTTTTCACTTTCCGAAAACACAACCTTATTTTATGCTCCTGCTAGCTCCGCGAGAATATGGACAGAGCCTGGACATGCAGAAGTTTTTTATATGATTGCAATATTCGTTAGCATGATTCTAATTCAGAATTCAGACTATCCAATTTGAAAAAACCAGTAGCGTAGCGTCACACTACAAACCATTCTTCTTCAAAACCGCTAATGCATTTATCGCATTTTTGTTTTTCTTTTTGGCGGCTTTTTGAAACCAGGTTTTGGCGACCTTTATGTTCTTTTTGACGCCGTAGCCGTTGGCGTACATGGCTCCAACGCTATATTGCGCGGCGGGCAAGCCCTTGGTGGCGGCTTTTTTGTACCAATTCAAGGCGGTTTTGTGGTTTTTGGGTACGCCGATGCCGTCTACATAGAGATCGCCGAGGATGTATTGAGATGTGGCCATGCCTTTTGCGGCGGATTTCTTAAACCATTGCGCCGCTTTGCCGGGGTTCTTTTTTGTGCCGATGCCCTGGAGGTAGATCAGTCCCAGATTGTGTTGTGCAAGCGCTACGCCTTTATTGGCTGCCTTGGTGTACCATTTAATAGCCTGGGCGGGGTTTTTGCGGACGCCTATACCTTGCATGTACATGGAGGCCAGGTCGTATTGTGCAAGCGGGTTGTTTTGCTTGGCGGCTTTTGAAATGTATTTAAAACCAAGCTTCGGGTTCTTTTTAACGCCTTTACCGTTTGCGTACAGAATACCTAGCGGATAGTCGGCATCCGGGATGCCTTTATCAGCAGCCAGTTTGATATATTTAAAGGCAAGTCCCGGATTTTTGCCCGTTCCAATGCCGGATGCGTACATATTGCCTACAAAAAAGGCTGCGCCGGGGTGTCCTTTGTCCGCTGCTTTTTTGAACCATTTTAGCGCCATTTTAGGGTTTTTGCGTTGACCCTGGCCATTCAGGTAGAGCTGCCCCAGAATGTATTGACCAGCCGGATCGCCTTTCTTTGCGTATTGAGAAGCTATTTTGAAAACGGTGGCGTAATCCTTACGGTTATAGGCGTTCCTGAGAATGACATTGGGATCCTTGCCGCCGCGCGTGTTTGCCATGGCGGGCGTACGCGGCTTATTTGCGCGTTGAGCCGGTTTTGCGGGAGCGCCTCCGACAGGTTTGCCAACTGGGCCATTGCCATGTCTGTGAGCGTATCCTTGTGCAGGTAATTTGTGATCATGGGTGCGTGCGCCATGTGTATGAGGTTCGGCGAAGGCGTTTTGCGTCATCAATAGCATGCCGATAAAGATTGCAATGAATGGTTTACTCAATGATGTGCTTAGTGGCGACGGATGGTTCATGTACGACTCTCCAGTTCTTTAACAATTTTTTCCAGTTTTTCCAGTTTTTCTCGCGTTCTGGCAAGAACGGCTGTTTGAACATCAAATTCTTCACGACTGACCAGATTCATTTTGCGCAGACCGCTATCAAGAGCCGCGCGCATATTGCCTTCCAGGTCTTTTTGTATATGCTGTAGGGACGCAGGCGCTAATGAAGCCAGTTTTTTAGCTAGCTGGTCAATATTAAAGCGATCAGTGCCAGCGTCGCTATGAGCGTGGTCATCAAAGTTGTTGCCGTGATTAGATTTGTCCATAACTAAATGACCTCATGAATGGAAAGTAGTTTATTTTAAATTCAAAAAAGGCTTTAAATCCAGACTTTTATTAATGCTCACTGAGCCATCGGCTTGCGGCTTTCCTGTTAGCTTCAGTAAACCTGAAATGTTATTGTCATTTGATTTTACCTTGAGGTCGGGCTGATAGATCCAGTCTTTGCTAATGTGAATGGCGCCGGATAATTGCAGTGGCGCCTCGCTTGCTGATGGTTTTATGAGCAGACCATTGTCATCTGGCGTGATAACAAAATGATAATCTCCGGCGGGCAACTTGAGCAACATGGCGTCCACTATCGCCTGTTTCCAGTCCAGCACGCCGTCAATCAGCGGCAGTACTGCCCTGGATTTTGCAAATTCGGCATGCTTGATTTTACCTTTGAGCTCTCCGGATAAGCGGGCCTGTTTTTGAAGCCGGTTAAGCAGGGAGGCGTCCATGTCAAAAGTCGTTTGATCAAGGATGAATGTTTTACTGGGTTTTAGCGCAGCGCTTCCATTAGCCGTCAACTGTTTGCCATTGATGCTAAAGTCGGATTTTAAAGAGAGAGAAATCAGGCTTTGCAGTGGCTTGATGCTCCAGCTGACGCTTCCCAGATCAAGATTATTATTGACCAGACGCTGTGCAGAGCCATTCCATAAAGTGCCGCTGACGCCTTCCAGTTTCAGCCCTTTAATTGTTTTTTCCGCATAAGGTTTGATGAACGTAAGCGGCAGCAGCCAGATGGCGGCAATCAGAAACGAGAGTAATCCCAGAAATATGATTTTTTTCATGTTAACCATGTTAACTTAGTTAAGGTCTGTAACTGAATTTATTGTTTAACCGTGAGCCGAACATCGACCAGGCCGCTTTCCTTGTCGGCGGTAATCGCCATGGTATCTATGCTGAGCGCATATTTATCTTCAAGGTCTTGTAAAAATCGCATAAAACGGTCTGCGTTGGCGTTTTTTAAACTGAGGCGAATCGCCTTTTCCCCCTGGGACTGCATTTTTTGCAAGGCTGGTTTGAGGCGCCAGGTTTGTAGCGCTTTTTCCACCAGTTGTTGTGGGTTTCCTTTGAAGCCCTTACTCTGGTTGCTTGCTTTCTGTGCCCGGAGACGTTTGATTTGTTCGCTCTGCGCCTGCATCAGCGTTAGCGCATTGCGTTTGTCCTGAATTTCGCGCGACAGTGTTTTATGTTTGCTGTAAAGCGGGTTTGCTATCAATAGCCAGAATAAAATGAGCGCGCTGATGATTGATCCATAGACGACCAGATTGCGCTCCCTTGCAGTGAGTGTGTTATACCAGTTTTTCATGAACGGTGACTGCCTCTATTGACTTGGCTGGCGCTGATCACCAGGGTCGCCTCCACTTTGTCAGCGGTGGTTGTTGATGATTTGATATCCACATTCAATTTGGCTTTTTGGGCGACCTCGCGTTTGAAATTTTCCAGGCTGCTTAAATCTGGCGCGCGTACAATCAGACGCAATTGCGTGTCCTGATACCGGACTTCATGCAAGGCAAGCTCTTTGTGCGATGTTAGTAAAGGAGCAACCTTTGCAATCAGAGGCAACGGCGATTCGCTGGTCTTTGACTGATTAGTTTCCAGTTGTTTGAGTTTGCTTGCCATTTGTTGTGGCGGATCAACAATACGGCCATTGGGGAAGGTGTTTTTGTAAACCTTGATGATCGCGTTATCCAGCTGCTCCAGTTGTTTTCCTAGTGAAACATTTTGCCAGGCTAGAATGCCAAGCCAGATCGCGGCCAGCAATCCGCCCAGCGCAAAAACGGGCTTCCACGGCTTCAGGTTGATTCTGGAAGCCTTGCGTTTTCTAATATAGCCAGCGAGTAAA
>JANTHA010000227.1 GCA_024762625.1 Thiotrichaceae bacterium | reverse complement strand
ATGTTATTTGTTTCCTTATGATGGCTTATTGCTTTCGTTCTTGCTTTATTTCTGATTATCAAATACGCCTGACATAAATCCGCTCAAAACAGTTATTTTTTAATATTTAGAACTGAATTTAATTTAGATGATAATGATGATAATGATGATAATTAAATAGCCACATGTATTACACACACATTCAAACTATTGTCTCAAGCTGTGTTGTTTACTTTATTCACTTGCCCCCAAATGAATAAACATGCCTATTATAAAGGGTTTAGCTACAAAAATGAATAGCTGACATTAACTTAAAATACTCTTCCAGTCATATTGAATCTTGATAAATGAGCAAGACGTAGCTATGTTGACTAAATTATGTCCGCCATTTAAGGCTGATTTTTTTAATAATATTCTGTGCTGTATTTAAGTCATAACCAAGCCAGAACAATGCTTTACCTTGAAAGCGACATTTTTTAGCATCATATTAGCTAAGCTATATTTAAAGATATATTACGCTATATAATAAGCATGATGCCAAACAAGAACACGCACCTATTAATTCTATAATTCTCTGGAGAAGCTCATGAACGAATGTCCACATTATCCTCTGATTATTCTGGGTTCTGGCCCCGCCGGTTATACAGCGTCAGTTTATGCTGCGCGGGCCAATCTTAACCCGGTGCTAATCACGGGTATGGAACAAGGCGGCCAATTAATGACGACCACCGATGTAGACAACTGGCCAGGCGATAATGAAGGGGTACAAGGCCCGGAACTCATGGAGCGCATGAAAAAACATGCGGAACGCTTCGACACAAAAATCATTTTTGACTATATTCAGGAAGTCGATTTCAGGGAGCGTCCCTTCAAACTGGCTGGCGGAACCTGCGGTTATACCTGTGATGCATTAATCATTTGCACTGGCGCATCCGCCATGTATCTGGGACTTGAGTCAGAAGAAAAATTCAAGGGGCGCGGCGTTTCCGCCTGCGCCACTTGCGACGGCTTTTTCTACCGAGACCAGAAAGTTGCCGTTATCGGCGGCGGCAATACAGCAGTAGAAGAAGCGCTATACCTTTCCAATATTGCCAAAGAAGTGATACTTGTACATCGCCGCGATGAGTTACGCTCAGAAAAAATCCTGCGCGACCAAATTATGGAAAAATCCAGAACAGGTAATATAACTTTGATGTGGGACAATGTTCTTGAAGAAGTTTTAGGCGATGATGCAGGCGTAACCGGCATGCGACTGAAAAACGTCAAAACGAACGAAACTCAAGAGATTGATGTTCACGGAATTTTCATCGCCATTGGACATAAGCCCAATACCGATATTTTCAAGGGACAACTGGAAATGAACGGCGGTTACCTGAAAGTAAAAAGCGGCACGGACGGCAATGCAACACAAACCAGCATTGAAGGTATCTATGCAGCGGGCGATGTCATGGATCATGTCTATCGACAGGCCATCACCTCGGCGGGTACTGGCTGTATGGCGGCGCTGGATGCCGAAAAATACCTGGACAAACTGGCGGCGGACAACAAGGATTAAAAATCATATACTCCAATGAAGTCACAAAAAGTTTCACTGGCATTACTTGACCCACACGCAAGCGACGAGCCTTTTCCACCCGTGGAAATGGCGTGGAAAGAGCCGAACGGATTGCTGGCTCTGGGCGGAGATCTCTCCCCTATCCGGTTGATCAATGCCTATAGCGCCGGGATTTTCCCCTGGTATAACCCGGATGAACCAATCTACTGGTGGAGTCCCGATCCGCGCGCTGTACTTTTTCCACACAAAATTCGCTTGCGCCGCAGTTTGCGAAAAGCGATTCGCAGCCTGGAGCGCAAAGGCTATCAGATTCGTTTCGATCACGATTTTTCCTCTGTTGTAAAAGCCTGCGCTGCGCCACGATCCAATACCGGCGGCACCTGGATCACCAACGAAATGTTTCTCGCTTACCAGCGTTTGCATGAGCTTGGCATCGCCCATAGCGTCGAAGTATGGAATCCGGACAAGCAATTGGCGGGCGGTCTTTATGGCGTCGCGACCGGTGGCATATTCAGTGGAGAATCCATGTTTAGCGCCGAACGGGACACCTCCAAAATCGCCCTGGTCGCTCTTGCCTGGCATCTTCAGAAATGGGGCTATGCCTTGATAGATTGCCAGATAGAAAATGCGCATTTAATCAGCATGGGAACCGAAACGATCCCACGTAAACGTTATCTGAATTTGCTGAGACAGTCCCCTTTTCCGGAACCTCACCAATGGGAGTTCGACGCACATAGCGATCTTTCCCACTGGGCGCCAGATGAAAACCACATCATCAAAAACTGATAAACCTCCCCTCGACTCACCGACAGATCAAGTAAGCCAAGTAGATATAATAAATGATAGAATTCCCACTTCCACTCATCGGTTTCGCCGCCTACAGCGGAACCGGCAAAACCACTTTGCTCACCCAGTTGATTCCCATACTCAATAATAAAAACATCCGGGTTGGCGTGATCAAACACTCGCATCACAATATTGAACTTGATAAACCGGGCAAGGACAGCTACAAATTGCGCAAGGCGGGCGCGCAGCAGACCATACTCGCTTCGCCGCAACGAACCTCCATTATTGTCGAATTACCACAACAGGAAGATTCTTCACTGGAACAGGCGCTCAGTCATTTGCAAATTGACAGTCTGGATCTGGTATTGATCGAAGGCTTTAAATCCAGGCATTTTCCAAAGATTGAATTGTCTCGAATGGCGCTCAACAAGCCTTTGCTGTTCCCTGAAGATAACAGCATTATCGCAATTGCGACAGACTACCCACTGGAAACTAAAGGTACCGTTAATGCCGATGCAATCAACCGGCTTGATCTCAACCGGGTGGAGAAAATCGCAGAATTTATTCTGGAGTTTACCGGCTTGAATTAATCTGACTAACCAAAACGGACATGAAAAAGGCGCAGTTTCCTGCGCCTCATTTTTATCGGAATTCGATAAAATCTAACCCATTTTTAGCATCAGTTTATTGAGCTTGCTGACAAATCCAGCCGGGTCTTCCAGTTGCGCGCCCTCAGCCAGCAACGCCTGGTCAAACAATATTTCCGCCCAGTCCTTGAGTTGCTCATCATCTTTTTCCTTTTCCATGCGCTTAATCAGCGGATGAGTCGGATTAATTTCAAGAACCGGCTTACTGCTGGGCATGTCATGGCCCGCCTGCTTCATCAGGTTTTGCATGTAAAGCGCCATATCCTGTTCATTCAGTACAATACAGGAAGGCGAAGAAGTCAGTCGGTGTGATACGCGCACATCTTCAACCTTATCGCCGAGTATTTTCTTCAGCTTTTTAAGCACCTTGCTGGCTTTTTTCTCGGCTTTTTCCTGCTCCTTCTTGTCTTCCTCGGTCTCGAATTTGCTCAGATCGAGTTCACCCTTGGCGACTGATTGCAGTTTCTTACCGTCAAACTCCTGCAAGCCATTGACCAGCCATTCGTCTACTCGATCGCTTAACAGTAATACTTCAATACCTTTCTTGCGGAACACTTCCAGATGCGGGCTGTTTTTAGCCGCAGCGAAAGAATCTGCTGTAATATAGTAAATCGCTTCCTGACCATCTTTCATGCGTGAAACATAATCTTCCAGGGTGATTTTCTGCTCTTCAACATCATCATGCGTGGATGAGAAGCGCAGCAGTTTGGCGATCTGTTCCTTGTTAGTGAAATCTTCGCCTGGACCTTCTTTCATTACCTTGCCAAACTCATTCCAGAATTTCTGGTATTTTTC
>JANTHA010000226.1 GCA_024762625.1 Thiotrichaceae bacterium | reverse complement strand
TAATTATATTTTATTCATTAACTATCATTAAAACAGATCAGAAAAAATGACTTTTAATACTGAAAATAGCTATTTCCACAATATTCTTGATTCTGGAATTCTATTGTATTCTGCCCTTACTAAATCACGGAGCCGCTAAATGAACAACAGCCAACGATACCGCATCGTAGCCATGGGCGAAAAATCCCCCAAAATGTTATCAGAAATTACCAATGATCTTTTTGGTTTCGGTTGTGAAATTGAAAACATTTCATCTTTAAGACTTGGGCACAGTTTCGTCGTGGTGCTTATGGTTGAAACACCTATGAGCGGCCATAGAATTGAAAAATTCTTACAGCCGCTTATTCAAAAATATGCTCTTAGGTTGCATGTAGACCTTTGTACTCGTAAAAAGTACAAATTTGTCAAATCTGATGCGTTTATCCGTATTCGCGGAAAATATACGCCAGGCGTCAAGGCCTTCGTGATAAAAAAACTAACCGACGCCGGCCTTGATATCCATGGTCTGGAATCTGATATTTATGAGAAAGACGGTCAGGATCTTTTTATCAGTAATATCAAAGGCGAGGCAAAAGAAACGATAGAAATGCTATCCAGCGTCTCCGATACATTAAGACAAAATGGACTGGATATGACCATAGCGCGCGACTGGAAATTACTGGCCTAATGAAATGCCTTTAAATATTCGAGACGCGCTTAAAAAGTCTTACAAACAGGAATATATTTCTCATTGCCAAGCCCCCAACGCTGCAGAAAGCTGGCGTGTGGATCAGATACAATTTTATTTTCCTTAAAGCTGTTCCACAGCTGTCGCAAATTTATATGTTTTTTATCATCATCCGGGTAGATCGCCAGGCCACAAAACTCATCCAGCTCCTTGATCAAGCCATCCGGTAATTCCGGATGGAAAATGGTGCGCGCCAATATTTGGGCATTCACTTCATCTTCCTTTAATGCGCCTCCCTGGTAGGCTATTTTTTCAACTTCGATAAAAAAACGTTTAAGGCGCTTATCACGCGAAGGCGTTGAATATTCATCGTATTCGGCCGCTGTCAAACATTGTCGCTTGCCTTCCGCCCTGAGTTTGGCGACGTATTTCAGTCCATCATTCACATAATTGACCCGTTCCTTGGCGAACGAGCACAGGCTATGTAGCAGACGCATGGTTTTTTCTTCCAAAGGCTCCGGACGTCGCCTGAGCATTCTGGCTATTTCATCCGTGAACGGTATGTAATCCAGATTGTATTTTTTGGCGACAACCCATTGCTCATTACTGAAACCCGGCTGTTGCTGCATCGGCTTATCGATATTGCGCGGCCATTTAAAGCGCCGGTAACCATCGCTCATGTTGACATCATCATGAGGAATAAAAAACGGGAAAGAATACAATTGAATCATCATCTTCGGCGATGCCGGCGTGGTCGAACTCATAATCGCGGGTATGCCCGTTTCCGTAATGCCTGTGATGGCGTAGGAATGCGTTCCCGGCTCTACATACAAATCACCCGCCTTGATTTGCGCCAGTTCAATCGGGTAAGTGTCATTAGATAACGACCGTGTGCCAACGCGATCAATCATATAGGCGGCAAACGCTCGAAAGCGCTGGTCTTCAGGCAAATTATCCCAGTTTTTCATATGATTGCCGAGGTATTCGCCTTTACGCATGATGTTATGAATCTTGAATGGCAACTTGTTTTCATAGGAAAACACCGCGCGCATTAAATAAATCGCATCGGCGCAATCGTGAGAAAAACCGTAATACTGTGGGTGTTCCCTGGATAGAAAAAAATCCGGCTTCCAGTTTTCAGCCACCCATTTCTGATATTTAACTTCCCAGTCGCTATTCCAGTATTTATTTTCGACTTTCCAGACATCGGCTTGCGCAAGCGAAACAAACAGGTTGAAAACCACGATGCCGAGAATAAACAGCCCTTTTAGAGCGCTCATTGAAAATCCCCTTTTTAATTAGCCCGTTTATAATTTTCAGGCGATTATACCAAATTATTGATCTCTTTATACACGCTATATTTTAAGGCGTATTTATCGCGTATCCATCACCCATTTATTACATATATATATCATATTGCTTGCATATCCAGAGATATGGACTACATTCAATTGAAATCATTCACTTGATTCGTTTATTTCTTTAGCGCTTAACATTGATGCATAACATTAACGCTAAACTTTGACGCTTTAAAACAACAGGATAAAACATGAAACTGGAAACACTCGCACTGCACGCCGGATATGAGTCCGACCCCACCACTAAATCGGCGGCTGTACCCATTTATCAAACCACTTCTTACACTTTCGATGACACTCAGCATGGCGCCGACCTGTTCGATCTCAAAGTCGCCGGCAACATCTATACACGCATAATGAACCCGACCACTGCGGTGCTGGAACAACGCCTGGCCGAAATTGAAGGCGGCATCGGCGCGCTGGCGCTGGCATCCGGCATGGCGGCGATCACTTATGCAATCCAGGCTATTTGCAGCGCAGGCGACAACATTGTTAGCACCAGCCAGCTTTACGGCGGCACCTACAATCTATTTGCGCATACATTTCCCAGACAAGGCATTGAAGTACGCATGGTGTCTTATGATGACTATGAAGGCTTTGAAAAAAATATAGACGAGCAGACCCGCGCAATTTTTTGCGAATCCATCGGCAACCCGGCGGGCAATATTGTCGACATAGAAAAGCTGGCTGAAATCGCGCATCGCCATGGCGTACCGCTGATTGTTGATAACACCGTCGCCACACCGGTATTATGCAAGGCTTTTGAGCATGGCGCGGATATCGTGATTCATTCGCTAACCAAATACATCGGCGGACATGGCACCACCATTGGCGGCGTGATCATAGACTCGGGAAAATTTGACTGGGTAGGCAACAAGACGCGTTTTCCGATGCTCAACGAGCCCGACCCTTCCTATCACGGCGTGGTCTATACCGAAGCACTCGGAGAAGCCGCTTATATAGGACGGTGCCGCGTGGTTCCTTTACGCAACACCGGCGCAGCGCTGGCTCCACATAGCGCATTTCTGCTGTTGCAAGGGCTGGAAACGCTGAGCCTGCGCATGGAGCGCCACTGCGCCAACGCCATGGCCATTGCCGAATATCTTGAACAGCATCCTAAGGTTGCCTGGGTCAGTTACGCCGGACTCAGTGATAGCCCGCATCATGAACTGTGTAATAAAATAACCGACGGCAAGGCGTCCGGCATATTATCTTTTGGCGTCTCCAGTGAAAAAAGCGGCGCAAAAGAAGCCGGAGCGCGCTTTATTGATGCCTTGCAACTGATCCTGCGACTGGTCAATATTGGCGACGCCAAATCACTCGCCTGTCATCCCGCCAGCACCACCCACCGTCAACTGAGTCCGGAAGAACTCAAGGCGGCAGGCGTGCCGGAAGACATGGTGCGCCTTTCCGTCGGCATAGAGCATGTGGATGATATTATCGCAGACATTAGCCAGGCGCTGGATGCGGCTACGGCTTGACATGACGTCGGACTCAGTATGACTCACTGCAGTCCCGATAACTTTATCAGTAGATTTCGTAGCCTATAAAGACTGACTTTTTTATTAGCATTAGTGCGAGGCTACGAGGCACTTTTCTGTCAACAGCTACAGAAAAGTACCCAAATCATTGTGTAAAACTAAAAAAGCGCCGGCCCGGTTAACAAGCCGCAAGCGGTTCCCTGCGCTACTCAAAATCTGTGGGGTCTTTCGAACTCGCTCGTACCTCGCTCAAACAGGCGAAAGCCCTG
>JANTHA010000225.1 GCA_024762625.1 Thiotrichaceae bacterium | reverse complement strand
AATGATAATTATTATATATATTGGGTTTTTTGTTGGGCTTTTATGAAGTTTAGAATAGCTAAAATTTTTCATAAAACCCCAGAAAATTTTGAAAAAAAACCAGAATTTTCTCAGAAATTGACTGCCAATAAAGCTGAAAAGAGTGTAAAAAAGTGTAGAGTGTGAATTACAGCAGTAAAAAGCGACAAAATGAATGATACAACGAACGAAATGAAATACGCGATAGACAATCCAGGAGGACTTTTTGCATTCAGGTAAAAAATCGTTGCTTTTGATGGTGGCGGTCTTTGTTATTCCCGTTTTGTTGGGCGCCTTGCTATATTTTAATATGGATAGACTGGGTTTTAGCCGCAATAGCATAAATTACGGTGAATTAATCCAGCCCGCGTTACCCTTGAAGTCAGGAAAATTGTTATATCAAGGCAAGCCGGTCAAGGCCGAAAAGCTTTTTACAAAAAAATGGACTATGCTTTACATCGAGCAGGGTCAGTGTGAACAACATTGTCTGGATCAACTGTTATTAATCAAGCGGGTCAGGTTATTGATGAATGAGCAGATGCGCCGGGTGAGAACCGTGTTGGTGGCAAAAAGTGAGCATATTGCTGAAATAAGCAAAAAAACCAGCAAAAATAATCCTGATCTGGTTTTTGCAGCGCTGGCGAACCCTGATGATATGCTTTCTTTCATGAGTCAATTCCCCCAGCTTGAAAAATCGCCGGTTTATCTGGTTGATCCACTAGGCAATCTGATGATGGTTTATCCTCAGGATAAGCCTGATGCAAAGAAAATGATCAGGGATCTTTCCAGATTATTGAAATATTCCCGTTTAGGATAAATTGAAATAATCCCGTTTGGGATAATAATATGGTAGAGGAATCCATATGAATACCATGGTAACGAAGACAATCAGTCCAACGCTTTCCGATTTTCTTACTTTGTGTAAGATCAAGGTGGTTTCTCTGATCATGTTGACCGCCGTAGTCGGTATGTTTCTGGCAACGCCCGATTTGCCGCCCTGGCATCTGGTCGTACTCGCTTCACTGGGAATTGCGCTGGCTTCTTCATCAGCTGCTGTGTTTAACCATATTATTGATCAGAAAATTGATCATGAAATGAACCGCACCAAAAAGAGGCCATTACCCGAAGGTAAAATATCGTCGCGCTCGGCTTTGCTGTTTGGCGTCACACTAGGTGTGGCGGGGATTGGGTTATTGGCGATAGGCGTCAACCTGCTTACCGCTGTATTAACCTTGCTGGCTCTGATTGGTTATGCGGTTTTCTATACGCTCTATCTAAAACGCGCCACGCCTCAGAATATCACCATCGGCGGCGCGGCTGGGGCGGCTCCGCCTGTGCTGGGCTGGGCGGCGATAACAAATTCGATAGAGCCAGGCGCGTTGCTACTGTTTCTGATTATTTTTATCTGGACGCCTCCGCACTTCTGGGCGCTCGCGATTCATCGCAAAAAAGAATACGCCAAGGTCAATATTCCAATGCTGCCTGTAACGCATGGCAGTCAGTTTACCCGGGTGCAAATTTTGCTTTACACCATCCTGTTGGTGATCGTGACCGTGTTGCCTTATCTTGTGGGTATGAGCGGCTTGATCTATCTATCGGGCGCTATCGTACTGGGAGCCGGTTTTCTTTACCTGGCGATTCAAATGTTGCGTTTTCCGGATGACAGGAAATGGCCGATACGCACTTTTGCCTATTCCATTAATTATTTAATGTTGTTGTTTGTTGTGCTGCTTGTTGATCATTATGCGCCGATTCATTTAATCAACTTGCTGGACTAGTTCAATCACGAGAATGTAGACAATGACGGAATATCTTAAAGTGATCAAGAGCGTCCTGTCCGCCATGATTGGCGTTCAAAAGAAAAAAAATCTTGAGGAAGATTTCTCGCAGAAAAGCGCTACGCCATTCATTATTGCAGGACTTATCATGATGCTGGTATTTGTGGTGGCTATCTGGGGCGTTGTGCAGCTAGCGCTAAAGAGCGCTTGATTTCAATTTGCTGTTTTCATTGATGTTTATATTGATGTTTTCATAATTTACTGAATTTGCATCATAATCTTGTAATATTCTTAAATAAAAAAATATTTGCTTATCTATCTCTTTTGGGTTATATATTTAGTCAAGCCTGAAAATTTGACATATATCAAAAAAGTGTTATCTGTTTTTAATTGTCAATTTCTTTTGAAGCTTAAAGAAAAAGCGGGTTAGTGTGATGTCTTGAGCATTCCTGAATAATAATTCCAACAATGAACCCATATGCTTTTTAAAACCGTATATACATTATAAAAGCAAAATTAACGTTTTATCATTGAGGAGGTTATGGAAAATGGCTACAGATGCAATACAAACTGATCAACATGATATTCTGCATGAAGAAGAAGAGTTTGATTATTCTCACAAAATAGAAATTCGCAAGCTGGATAGCGGCGCACCAATGCGCTGGTTAAGCAAGGGGATCAGAGACTTCAAGGTCAATCCAATGTTGAGCTTAAGTTACGGTCTGATTTACGCCGTAATCGGCATGGTATTGATTTACTTTACCTATCATAATCCAATTTACACTTATGGAATGGTCACTATTTTTTACCTGGCCGGGCCTGTTGTTGCGGTGGGTTTATATTGTATGAGCCGCCATATTGAAGCCGGAGTTAAACCCGAGTTTAGAAAAGGATGCAAGGCACTATGCTACAACCCGGTGGGAATTATAGGCTTCTCGATTGTGATTGGCATGTTAATCGTTTTCTGGACGATTATTGCAGCGGCATTGTTTGCGGTTTATTTTGGCGGCATGACATTATCAGGTAATGTCATTGACACCCTGATGGCCAATAAACAGATCGTGCCTTTTGCTGCGATCATGCTGGGTGTAGGTCTGGTTTTCGCCGTTATCAGCTTTTCATTGAGCGTGGTTTCAATCCCGTTGATGACGCACCGCAAGGCGGATGTTGTCACCGCGATGGTGACCAGCGTAAGAGCCGTTAAAAAGAATCCGGTGGTCATGTTAACCTGGGCGTTTGCCATTGTTGCGCTGATGGCGCTTGGCTTCGCTTTTGCCTTTATCGGCGTGGCGGTAGTGCTGCCGATCATTGGTCACGCTAGCTGGCACGCATACCGGGAAACAATCAAGGATGATCGCGTCATGACAGTCGATGATTGTGATTTACCTGTTTTTCCCTTCATGAAGGGTAAGCTTAAATAGTCTTTTTTGTTGCTTATGTTTATGCTAAAAGCCCTCCATTTGAGAGGGCTTTTGCGTTCTGTGACCTGCATAAGTACAGGATCATTGGTGATAAAATTTTGTACTACTTGGTCCCTACGGCAACCAGCATTTCACAAGGGCCTTCGAATTGACCATTGCTTTCAAACTGTTCGAGGGCTTCCTCTATTTCACGCCAGGTTTTATCTTTCTCCGCATCAGACATGCTGGTTAGCATCTGGTGCAGCGCGCCGAATGATTCCTGCTCAAATCGCAGACATTCTGCTGCTGAAGGCAGTCTTACCGGCGCATCAATGGCCTTGACCTGAATATCCTTGAATCCGGCGTTGGACAAGGTCTTTTGCAGTGTCGTTTTGTCGCCGAGGCTAAAGGGGCCGGGTTGCCCGGGCAATGGGGCGGGCAGGTTGGCGCGTCGCCGGATAATGGAAACAGGTATGGAAAAAAACGGATTTTTATCAGCGGTCGAATAAACCATTGCGCCGATTTTTCCGCCATCTTTAAGCTGGCGCCTCATCCCGAGCAGAGCCTTTTGCTGGTCAGGAAAATAAATCAGGCCAACCCTTGAAATA
>JANTHA010000224.1 GCA_024762625.1 Thiotrichaceae bacterium | reverse complement strand
GAGCAAATTTAACGAATTATTCATCATGCCGCCACAACCGGAATATCTCTGATTTTACTCTCTCCCAGTTTCGCAGCTTGCTGGTAACTCTCAATTTCATCAAAATTGAGGTAACGATAAATATCTTCCGCCATGGTATCCAGTTGGCTCGCGTACTGCATGTATTCTTCAACTGTGGGGATCTTGCCCGTCAAGGCCGCCACAGATGCGAGTTCCGCTGAGGAAAGATATACATTCGCCCCATCCCCGAGCCGGTTGGGGAAGTTGCGTGTCGAGGTAGAAACCACAGTTGAGTTAGGCGCAACGCGCGCCTGATTGCCCATGCATAGCGAGCAGCCCGGCATTTCGGTGCGTGCGCCCGCCCTGCCGAAGATATTGTAATAGCCCTCCTCCATGAGTTGATGCTCATCCATTTTAGTCGGCGGCACCACCCAGAGGCGCGTCGGCACGGAAGTACCGGCTTTTTCGAGCAGTTTTCCAGCTGCGCGGAAGTGACCGATATTGGTCATGCAGGAGCCCAGAAACACCTCATCCACTTTGACTCCGGCGACTTCGGAAAGTGGTTTTACATCATCCGGGTCATTCGGGCAGGCCAGCAATGGTTCAGTGATTTCATCCAGGTTGATTTCGATGATTTCAGCGTAGTCGGCATCCTTGTCGGCTTCCATCAAGACTGGGTTGTCCAGCCAGTTTTGCATCGACTGAATACGGCGACTAATGGTGCGCTCATCGCCGTAGCCTTCCGAAATCATCCATTTAAGCATGGTGATATTGGAGCGCAGGTATTCTTCGATAGGCTCCTTGTTGAGCTTGATGGTGCACGCCGCTGCGGATCGCTCAGCTGAGGCGTCTGACAATTCAAACGCCTGCTCCACTTTGAGATCAGGCAAACCTTCAATCTCGATAATGCGGCCCGAGTAAACATTTTTCTTGCCCTGCTTTTCTACCGTGAGTAAGCCTTTTTGTATCGCTGCGTAGGGTATCGCGTTCACCAGATCGCGCAAGGTAATGCCGGGCTGCATCTTGCCCTTGAAGCGCACCAGCACTGATTCCGGCATATCCAGCGGCATTACGCCGGTTGCGGCTGCAAAGGCAACCAGCCCGGAACCAGCCGGAAATGATATGCCAATCGGGAAACGGGTGTGCGAATCGCCGCCCGTACCCACAGTATCCGGCATTAACATACGGTTCAACCAGGAATGGATCACGCCATCGCCGGCGCGCAAGGAAACGCCGCCGCGATTCATGATAAAGTCCGGTAGGGTATGTTGGGTATCGATATCCACCGGACGCGGATAGGCGGCGGTATGACAGAATGACTGCATGGTCAGATCCGCCGAAAAACCAAGGCAGGCCAGATCTTTTAACTCGTCCCGCGTCATCGGCCCGGTAGTGTCCTGAGAGCCTACCGTGGTCATTTTCGGCTCACAATACTGGCCGGGACGTACGCCCTCAAGTCCACAAGCCTTGCCCACCATTTTTTGCGCCAGCGTATAACCCTTGGCGGATGATTGCGGCTCTTCCGGCTTGGCGAACAGATCGCTGGGCGGCATACCCAGCGTCTCGCGCGCGCGTTCGGTCAGGCCGCGGCCTATGATCAGTGGTATGCGTCCCCCGGCTTGTACTTCATCCACCAGAACCGGCGTATTTAGTTCAAACGTAGCGATAACTTCATCGCTGTCATGGCGTTTGGCGACGCCTTCAAATGGATAGACATCAATCACATCGCCCATTTCCATTTTGGAAACATCCATTTCAATCGGCAATGCGCCCGCGTCTTCCATGGTATTGAAAAAAATCGGTGCAATCTTGGAGCCGAAACAGTAACCGCCATCGCGTTTATTCGGGATGAACGGAATGTCGTTGCCCATATGCCAAAGCACCGAATTAGTTGCCGATTTGCGCGATGAGCCGGTGCCGACCACGTCGCCCACATAAGCGACCGGATAACCTTTTTCCTTGAGCTCTTCAATGGTTTGCAATGGCTTATCGGTAAAATCAGGACGCGGCATTTTCAACATCGCCAGCGCATGGAGTGGAATATCGGGTCGCGACCAGGCGTCAGGCGCTGGAGATAGGTCATCGGTATTGGTTTCGCCCGGCACCTTGAAAACGCTCACGGTGATTTTTTCCGCCAGCTTTGGCCGCGAAGTAAACCATTCGGCTTCAGCCCAGGATTTCAATATCTGCGTTGCGCTTTTAGACGCGATGGAATCGCCTTTCTCCGCCAATTCACTGATATCATGAAAGGCATCAAACACCAGTAAGGTATGGGATAACGCCTTGACTGCGGTGGGCGCAAGCTCCTCATCGCTTAAAGCATCAATCAGCGGCTGGATATTATAACCGCCGAGCATGGTGCCCAGTAATTCAACCGCTTTGATGCGATCAATCAGTGGCGACTCAGCCTCGCCATTGGCGATGGCCGCAAGAAACCCGGCTTTAACATAAGCGGCTTCATCAACGCCAGCGGGAACCCGGTTGGTGATCAGATCAAGCAAAAATGCTTCCTCACCCGCAGGCGGGTTCTTCAATAATTCCACCAGATCAGCGACCTGCTGCGCATCCAGTGGCTTGGGTGGAATACCCATTTCGGCTCGTTCTTTTACATGCTGGCGATATTGTTCTAACACGGTTTATATTCCTGTAATCTCTCTAAATTTATAGTAACTACATCAGCGTATTCATCTTTTGCTCCATTTCGGCGTTATTTTCGTACTCAAATGGTCACATATTTGATATATGCTCACATTTTCCGTACGAAAATGCCTTGAACTGAACCAAAATCTAAACACGCTGAATAGTTATATTTTGTACATGTTTAATTCATGCCAATTGTTTCAATTTTGACTTATGGCTTGAAACCCTCGACCATAAACATCATAAACAGGGTATTCTATCAAGTTCAATGGTTCAGTTTTCACTTTTTCCGCTTCCAGGCGTAAATATTCGCTATGAAATCATTAATCAAGCTATTTCCAAGGCAGGGCATCATTATTAATCTGTTGCTACTGCTGGCGCTCGCAACCCTGATTATAGGCGTTACCGCGCCTCTGTTAACCCTTGAGAAAATGTATTTTTTCGAAAATACTATTAGCCTGTTCTCCACTATTACCAGCCTGTTTGCACAAAAAGAATGGTTCCTTTTCATTGTGATTGCGTTATTCAGCCTGTGTGTGCCAGTCATTAAAATCGCCAGTCTGGTGTTGATTCTGAACCTCGAATATGACAAGGGATCGTTTCTGGATAAAACACTTCATGTGATTGAATTGATAGGTAAATGGTCGATGCTGGATGTGTTTGTGGTAGCCTTGTTGCTGGTCTCGGTCAAACTCGGAGTGCTCGCTAAAGTTGATGTGCATTACGGCCTCACTGTATTCGCCGCCTCAGTGTTATTAACGATGGCTTTAAGCTTCTGGATTCATAGGCTATCATTAAAACGCGACTGAATTCAGGCAAGCGGCATATACAATAAACCTCTTATCCCAAAAATCCAGAACTTTGTCTGAGTTATAGCGTGTTTTATGTTTTACATCAGGTATAAACTGACCCAATTGGCAGTTGAACCTAAGCGGTAGTGCTCGTTGTGCTCATAAATCAAATGGTTAATTTTTTAAGCACTTGTTAGATATATCAAATTGCAATCCATTAACTATTGAATTGTGTACTACTTTGGAGCCTCCCGCTTAATACGCTTCGTTTTTGAAGAATTTGCTTGCAGGAAGGAACGCCTCTTCATGAAAAAATCCACACTGACTCTACTCATCTTACTGACGCTAATCGTAAGCGCACTCTGGTTTCTGGGTAGCTGGTGG
>JANTHA010000223.1 GCA_024762625.1 Thiotrichaceae bacterium | reverse complement strand
AGGCTGCATTAACTAAGTTATACTGGACTTTAGGAACAAAAATAGGCGAACAACGCGTATCTCAAATGCAAGTAAGTCAGCGAGGGGAGCAGTCAGAAAACTTGTTTGACTTACGCTATCCTGCTTGTGGAAACTCAGACGAGCCAACAGATAGGTATGACGAATATGTTATTCCTGATCGTCGTTTTACAAATGATGACCGATTCAGCCGTGCAGTGGTGCGCTTTCAAAACCTAGGAGTAACTGGAGTAAAAAAAGGAGAAAAAGCAAATATTCGTATTTTTATTAACAAAATAAATGCCAATGTAGAAACACTAAGTGATGACGATAAGTGTATTGCTAGTTTTAGTTTTATCTATTATGGAGAAACTACAAACCCAGTAAGAGAAATTGAAAGATCCATTGCACATAGTAACCTTGATGCAGGCGAAGTTACGCTCTCAGTACGATCTGACAAAGGAGTAAAATTCTGGTTCGAAGGTCTTTACCTTGCTTTATTTGCCAAGGCATGAGGCGAATATAAATATGCAATTAAAATTATTATTTTAACAATAATCACGCATAGAACTGGTTTTTATATAATGCAGAAACCATCCAAGTATTTTTGGATGGTAAAATCATCATTTTTAAGCACGTTTATATTTTTTTCAGGTCATGACATTTTCGCACGGAGAATGTGATCATATAAACAATGTGTGACCATTTGAGTACCAAAATAACGCAGAGATGGAATAAACATAAATATGTTAATTCAACCTGGGCACTGCTGCCAACAGCTTCTGCGTATATGCATTCTGCGGATTACCACAAACATCACCTGTAAGCCCCTGCTCCACCACTTTACCGTTTTTCATAACAATGGTTTCGTCGCTAAGGTACTCAACAACAGCAATATTGTGAGTGATAAATAACAGGGTCAGATCACGCTGTTCACGAATTTCAAGAAGTAGCTGCAATACTTCAGCCTGCACGGACACATCCAGTGCGCTGGTAATTTCATCGCAGACAATAAATTCAGGATTTAGCGCCAATGCTCGTGCCAGACCAATACGCTGGCGCTGGCCACCCGAAAACTCATGCGGATAACGCCACATGAATTCCCGTTTGAGCTGAACCGATTCAAGCACATCCGCTGCAAGTTCGATGCGATCTTCATCGCTACTACCGATGCCGTGTACCTTCATGGGCTCGGTGATGGTTTTTGCAACCAGCAAACGTGGGTTTAATGAAGATTGCGGATCCTGAAAAGAGATCTGCATTTTCCGGCGCCACGGCTTTAGTTCTTTATTGGATAAGCCAACCAGTTCATGGCCATCAATGGTAACGCTGCCAGCAGTTGGTTTTTGCAATTGCAAAATGGCACGACCAAGTGTGGTTTTGCCGCTGCCTGATTCGCCTACCAGTGCGACAATTTTACCTTTATTGATATCTATAGATACATCGTCGACTGCTCGTACATGGTCAACCACCCGCTGCAACAGGCCCTTTCGTATCGGGAAAAAAACATCCAGTTTTCTGGCTTCGATCAATGCGCCTTGTTGTTCAGTTTTTTTCTGCCTTGTATTTTGTGCAGTTTTATCGCGTCGTGGTAGATTATCTGGGACCGCTGCCAGGAGCTTCTGGCTATATAAATGTTGTGGCTGCTTGAGTACTTGTTTGGTCTCCCCCACTTCTACCAGCTTGCCCTGCTTCATAACTGCCACTTTGTGTGCAATTTGAGCCACCACACCGAAATCATGAGTGATAAACAGGATACTCATGCCTTTACGTTCCTGTAATTCTTTCATCAGCTTGAGTACTTCAGCCTGCACAGTCACATCCAGCGCCGTGGTTGGCTCGTCCGCAATCAATAAGTCAGGCTCACACGCAAGCGCCATTGCAATCATGATGCGTTGTCTTTGGCCCCCAGATAATTCGTGCGGATAATTGTCAAAACGACCGGCAGCATTCTTGATCTGGACTTCTTCCATCGCCTGCAAGGCGCGTTCTTTTGCCATTTGTTCGGACAGTCCCGGATTATGCAGAAGTAGCGCTTCAATAATCTGTTCGCCGACGCTGTATACCGGATTTAACGAAGTCATGGGTTCCTGAAAGATCATCGCGATACGTGAACCGCGAATATCACAGAGCTGTTTTTCTTTCAGGTTCAGCATATTGACCTGATGATATTCAGGTTTGGAGTCCTGCCCCAAATTGTTTCCTTTTCGCCAGTTAAAGAGAATCTCACCGCTGGGATGACTGCTGATTCTCGCAGGTAATAGCTGAATAATGGATAGTGCCAGAATCGATTTACCACTTCCGGATTCGCCTACCAGACAGAAAGTCTCACCTTTTTCGATAGTAAAACTGACACCATCGACTGCCTTAACCGTTTCAACACCCGATTGAAGATAAGTTTTCAGATCATTGACTTGTACCAGACTTGAGCCGCTCATCCAACCACGCCCGCTTTTTTAGCCAGTTGAGGATCAATCGCGTCACGCAGAGCTTCACCCATCAGGTTATAGGCAAATACCGTCATAAAAATAGCGCCACCAGGGAAAACGGCCATCCACCAGTTAAATACGGATGATTTAACCGCCTGGTTCAGCATCTGTCCCCAGGAAGGCGAATCAACCAGTCCCAAACCCAGAAAACTAAGCGTTGCTTCTGCCAGAATTGCTGATGCCACGCCGAAGCTCACACCTACAAGTAACGGGGCAACCCCATTCGGCAGCATATGACGAAATAATATTGAATTAAGAGGCAAACCACTGGCGATCGCCGCCTGTACAAAATCCTGTTTTCTCAGCCGTAAAAATTCGGCACGGATATAACGCGCATAACCAGACCAACTGGTCAGCCCGATAATCACCATCATGATATAAATACTACGCCCAAAAAATGCCACAAAGGTCAGCAGTAAAAACAGGGTCGGGATGGATTCGAATATTTCCACCAGACGCATTCCCAGCATGTCCACGATTCCGGAAAAATACCCCATTAAACCACCCAGTATCACGCCGATTACCATCGCGATTCCGGTCGCAATAAACCCAATACCGAGAGCGATACGCGAAGCATGGATCATACGGCTGAGAACATCACCGCCATTTTCTTCGGTTCCCATCCAGTGGGTATATTGTTTGTCTGCCAACGGTGCTTCCAACGGTAAACTGCGCACGTCTCTCAGATAATCTTTAGGGGCGTAGGGAATGGGGGGCATCACAACCCAGTCATATTGTTTATTTTTGAGGTCATGACGGAAGTCTTCGTAGACTATATTTTGCTGCTCTACCACAAACTGCTTGCTGACAATTGTGACCCCGACAATACCGATTAGAAGCAAAACCAACAGGGTCTTCAAGGATTGCCGGAATGGGCTAAGCAGTAATCCCAGCAGGATAAAGAAAGCACCGAGAACAATAATATCTTCAAGACTCAGATAGCGTAGAACCGGAGCTGAAAGGTGCCCGTTCTCACTGATCAGTAAGGGCATACTGTTGGCAAGAAACGGGGCAAAAACGGCAGTGAAAGCCAATATCGCAACCCACGCCAGACCGATTCTGGCGCCCCAGCCTGAAAAAGACTTTCGCAAGATTCGACGCGTGAATGATTCTCCTGTTCTTTGCATTTTTCTCTCACTCATAGCTAACCCTCGGGTCTACCAATGTATACAAGAAATCAGCTATCAGGTAACCAACCAAAGTTAACAGCCCACTAATCAATGTAATTGAAAGCATCAATTCTCGATCTCGCCCTTTTACTGCATCAATGGCCAGTTTACCCATGCCATCAATACTAAAAATGGATTCGACGATAATAGACCCCGCCAGCAACCCCGG
>JANTHA010000222.1 GCA_024762625.1 Thiotrichaceae bacterium | reverse complement strand
TAGGAGCGAGTTTCCTTCGACCCCATAAAATGCGAGAAACGCAATGATCCGCAGGAGGCTTTTAGAGGGTGGCACTCTTTTGGTTACTTTTCTCTTGCCAAAGAGAGAAAAGTAACTCGTAGCCATTAGCTGAAGCAAAGAAAGAAATCAAAGTCTGCTGGCTACGATCCCCGTCATAGGATGTTAACTGTTAAGAATCACATTTCATGTCCAAACTTATTCTTGAAGGTTACAGTGATTTAAAATAGACGCTTATGTCACTGCTATCCAATTTAGCGGGATAGCAGAGTTATCCTGCCTTAAATTCCCGAAAGGAAATTATAAACCACTTAGCTGCAACTCTGCGCTCATGGAAAGTGATGAGGAAAAGGAATCGCCTTTTTGCAATTGGGCAATCAAGGTCTGCAAACCCTGTGACCCCGCTTTTTTATACCAGCGTTGCACAGCCTGTCTGGCAACGCTATAGGCGGGCAAACGTGCGCGTATGGCGGAAACCCACTGTTTCTGGCTAACCAGGTCTTTCAGAGGAAGCGTCACATCAGTTTTTTTATATTGCGGATCATTACACGCCAGCACCGCCAGTCCCTCATCAAACCACATCGGCACCCTGTTCCATGATTTGGCGCTTCCCAGACGTTTATGAAACTCAACATGAGCCAATTCATGCGTTAAGGTCGCCTTATCCAGTCCATCTGAAGAAAGCAGCACAGTATGGTCGCCAATCGCCTTGGCGCGCGCCGGAATGCCGCCAAACTGATTAAAACAGGTTTTTGTCACACAGGCGTAAATTCGGGGATTTGAACGCATTCCGCCAAAGAAATGAGAAATTTCATGTTTTGATTGTTTAACCATTTGCAAAAACTGCTGCCGCAGCGCTTCCGTCATGCTGGAATCAATGCAAATATTGTTTTGTATGCAGTGCATGCCGGGCATGTGGCCAAACCCACTTTCAGGTGATTTATGAACTGATTTTCGGTTCGGTTTTTGTTTTGTGCTTTTTTTGTAACTTTTTATGTGATTGTGTGTTTGATTTTGCGCGGATTTTTGTTCTTTTCTGGAAGAAGTTGTTTGACTACAGGCAGTCAGCATACTGAGTGAGACGAACAGCAACACGTAAAGATTTTTCATAGATGAAGAAAAGTAAATTAGTAATCATTAAAATTAGCGATAACTAATATACACACAATATTGAGATTTATCAAATTCAGATAAAGGCAGCTGATTTATCAATCATTTTTGCCCTTTCTAAGCGAATTAGATCTATATCACATACTGAGAAATGGAAATATAATGACTTATACTGCCGCCCATAACAAATAAATGCCAGATGCCATGCGCATGTTTAAGGCGATCGCTTAAAACAAAAAAGACAACGCCCAGGGTATATAGACCACCGCCTATCGCGAGCCAGATTATGCCGCTGGATGTATTCAGGGAATCAAATTGTTCTGCAAGAGGATTCAACGGAATCAAAATCAACCAGCCCATCAGCAAATAAATCAGCAATGGTATTAGCCTTTTATCATTGGCGGACTTGCCGGGTAGACTATCAAAGATCATGCCAATCAACGCCAGCCCCCAGATCACGCCCAGAATAGACCAGCCCCATGCGCCGCGCAAAGTCACCAGCATATAAGGCGTATAAGTACCAGCGATGAGTAAATAGATCGACAGATGATCCAGCTTTTGCAACAGATTTTTATAGCGCCCAGCATGTCCATGATAAAGCGTGGAAAAACTGTAAAGCATCAGCAAGGTCGCACCGTAAATACTGACGCTGGTAATCTTCCACGCATCCCCCGTAGCGGCGGCCAGCACAATCAGATAGACAAGACCGGGCAAGGCGGCAATAGCGCCAAGTAAATGGGTAATGGTGTTAAATTTCTCGCCGTGCTGCATGGATCAGAAGCCATTCATGATTTTTAGCCTATCATACAAACACGGTTATAGAACTGTCAATCAAGTTCGGGATCCTGATATACATAGACCTTAGTATCATCAAGATTTTCATCATTGTGTTTCTTTTTCCATAGGTTATAACAGCCCAAGCCGCAAAAATAGGCAACATAGTCCTCCGATTCTACAGAAACGGGCACATCCTTGAAACATTCATCGCAATTGACATGCAGCGCCTCGCGGTGATCTTCAGCCTGTTTAAGTTTTGATTTGTCGATCTGGGTCATAATTCCTCCGCCTCTTGTACTATGATTATTAAACTAATAGCACATTTTTTTGATTTTGACCGGTTAGCCTCTATACATACTGTTATTGGCTATTCCGGAAAAAGGAACACAATGACTAAAACCTGCCTGCTGCTGGATGACCGCCTGGCCGAATACCACTTTGGCGAAACCCATCCGTTTGGGCCAAAGCGCTACTGGGCGTTCAAGGAAGAATATCATCAACGACGCGAAAAACAGCCTGCAAACTATGCATCCGTACTGGAAACAAGCATCTCAAGCCCTGCGACGCAACAACAACTCATGCTGTTTCACACGACAGACTATATCGACAAGGTAAAACGCCTGTCAAAAAGCGGCGAAGGCTATCTGGATGCGGGCGATACGCCAGCGCGCAAGGGCATCTATGAGGCCGCCTGCATCATGGTTAGCTCCACGCTAAGCGCCGTTGACCTTATCATGCAGAAAAACTGCGCCCATGCTTTCACACCCATCGCAGGACTGCATCACGCGCGCCGCGACTCCGCCGCCGGTTTCTGCGTATTCAACGATTGCGGCGTCGCCATCGAATACCTGCGGGAACAGTTCGACGTACAGCGCATCGCCTATGTGGATATTGATGCACACCATGGCGATGGCGTGTTTTACAGCTTTGAAGATGACAAGAACCTGATTTTTGTCGACTTTCACCAGGATGGCCGCACCCTCTACCCCGGAACCGGCTTTATCGACGAAACCGGCAAGGGCGAGGCCGCCGGAAGCAAGCTCAATATCCCGCTGCAACCCGGCTGCACGGACGAAATTGCACTGAAACTCTGGGAGACTGCGGAGAAATTCCTGATAAAAGCCAAACCGGATTTCATATTGTTCCAATGTGGCGCAGATAGTCTCGAAGGCGATCCAATAACACAGCTCAGCCTGACATCCGCCTTTCATGCCCATGTTGCGGCGCACCTGTCGCAGATAGCCGCTGAATACTCACATGGACGTTTACTGGCGATGGGTGGCGGCGGCTATAATCTCAATAATATCAGGAAAGCCTGGAATGATGTGCTGTTACATTTATCAATTCAGAGTTAACAATTACACTCATGTTCCTTGCAGCTTATTTTTTTCCTGTCGCAGGGTCTATCCGGTAAATTCGGTGACAGGCTACACAGTTATTCATTAATTCGCCGAGCTTCTCAATAATCTGCTGTTTATCGCCTAAATCCCGCGCATCAATGGCAAGTTGATCAAACGCCTTGTGCGTCGCCATGCCCAGTTGTTTGAATTCCAGCGGTAGTTTTTTCTTCAGCGACGCCGGGACGCCCTGTTGAGCGGCAAAACCTACTTTGCGGGCCGCTTTCACTATGCTATCCATATCTTCTTCATTGGCCGAAATGATGGTTTGCACTGCTTCAAGAAACTGGCGCATTTCACCCAGCACCAGATCGCGCTCGCCCGCCTCCAGAATTAACGCCTGGCGACCATCTGTAGCAGCCACTGTCTCGCCTTTAATCAAAAACAAATAAGCCATGGCGCTTACAACAATGCCCAGAATCAATACCAGCAACCAACATAATTTACACATCGCTTTTCCTTTACCCTTTACCTTTAATTACCTTTAATTTTTTCGAATAAGAACCGTATTCATTGCCAAGTCGCTCTGAATATTTGTCAAAA